>JBASZU010000078.1:0-7358 GCA_049661165.1 Saccharimonadales bacterium (SeqCode) | reverse complement strand
GTGGGTGGTTCAGTATGTTTTGAGGGCGGAATCTATGCGGGCGCGGTCGAAGCCGACGATGATTGTGCCGTTTATGTCCAGAACGGGTATACCCGTTTGGCCAGATTTTTGCATGGCTTCTTCGGCGTATTCACGCTTTTCGTCAACGTTTTTTTCGCTAAACTTTACACCGGCGCGGTCGAGGTACTGCTTGGCTGCCTGACAAAAGCCGCACCAGTCGGCGCTGTATATGGTAACTTGGGGTGTATCTGACATAGTTGTTGCTCCTTCTTTACTATACAAAGTATAGCGTATTATCCGCACGGTTTCAAGTTGTATTTTTGCTATACTATCATCAGTATGCGCTACGCTTTTGTATTTTTAGCCATTGTAGCGATGTGGGTGGCATTGCTGCTACTGGCGCTTAAAACCACTGTAGACACTCTGTTTTTGGCAACCGTTGTCATGGTGCTTACAGTAGTACTGTTCCTCATAGGGTTCCAGAGGGGTCGCTAGGATGCTCCGAACCCTTCAGGTAGCTCGTTCAGTTTTGCGAGTGGTGTGGGCGCGCCTGACGAGCAAATATGATTGGAAGTTTGAAATTGCCCAGCAGTGCCAAGAGCTTGGCGGCGTGTATGTGAAGTTTTTGCAGATGCTCGCGGTGCATAATAGTACGAAATATCTTGTAGAAGGCATGGGTGCGGAGCTGGCGTTTGAGCAGGTGCCATACGAGTCCATACACCTTCACCGAGAGCTGGGAGACCTTACCGAGCAACTTATGAGCATAGAAGAAACGCCATTTGCGGCTGGGTCATATGGTCAGGTCTACCGCGCAAAGCTTCATGGCGGTGACGATGTGATTGTGAAGGTACTTCGTCCATCTGTGCGCAAAACACTCAAAACCGATATTCGTATCTTAAACGTCATTGGTTTGGTGGTGAGTTGGTTTACGGGTAGCTCTATGGTAAATTTTCGCACCATGGCTCGGGAATTTTCTAGGGCCACCTGGGCAGAAACAAACTATCGGCTCGAAGCCCAAAGCGGCGAGCGTATTCGTACCTATTTTGACCAACGCGGCACGCTGACCATTCCGCGCTCGTACCCCGAACTTACATCCCGAACAGTGCTGGTACAGGAATATATTGGCGGCGTATCCATAGTGTCGCTTGAGGCAAGGCAGCACGAGGGGTTTCGCATAGACGACCTTGTGCGTAGTGCAGTTGGCTCAGATGTATGGGAACAGCTGCGCTTACTTGGAACAGAACTGCTGCGCGCCACCGTGTACGCTGACTATCTTATGGTAGACCCGCACCCGGGGAATGTACGGCTGCTACCTGGTAACAAGGTAGCGCTGATAGATTTTGGGCTTGTTTCGCCTGCCCCCACAAACCGTGAGGCGTTTGCAAGCCTGATACACCAGTTTCGTAAGCTGTACGATGACGAGTTTGAGGCGGGGAGCTTTGCGGTGGCAATGCTGGCATTTTTTGACGTAGAACTACACGACGCCCTGGATGTTGTAGCCCGCGAACGTCACGATGATTATACGTTCTCTCTGGGCGAGTTTATAGACAAGTTTGTGGCGGCACAGTCGCAGCAGGCGAAACTCCAAAATTATCTTTCCAGCAAGCAGCTGTTGCAGCTATTTATGGATATTTTAAACCAAGATAACAAACTCGGCATTCGCATAACAGAGGAGAATGCTCTCTTGCAGCGTTCTATGACCATGTTTATGTCTGTCATACGGGCAATCAGTGATGCTCACGGCGAAGAAGTGTATGCGCCAATTATCCGTGACTGTTTGCGAACAGTCGACAAGGAAGTGAAACGTACTGGCGTGACGCAGTCGGCTCGACACCGACAAATGAGCGAAGAGCGTGCCTTTGAGGTTGCCTCGAACTGGCTAGCGGTTGTCGCCGAGCGCGATCGAAATTTGTATAAACACATCATAGGAGGAAGCTACGCATGAGTGATTTGAAAGAATGGGTTATACAGCTTCGCTACCCATACACGGCCGGGGTTATTGCGGTAATCTGGCTCGGTACCGCCGTGTTGGCCGTGATACGGCCGGAAGCTTCCATAGAAACCCTGATAGTTCTCGTCGCCGCCGCAACCATCATCATCGCCCTGGTCGGCTTTTCTTCGACTAGGCGATAGTAATGTGAATGTATAAAAATTAAATAGCGTATAATGTACACATAGGAATAATTATGAGCTCAGAGAAAATATTGTTAAAAAAGCTAAAACCGGTAAGATTTCCATCAAAGGGAAAAGCTTTACCTGCTGTGACTACTGTTAAAGGTAGGCCTACGAAAGAGGTTATAGCTGAAATGCGAAGACTATCCAAGAAGGGTTACTTCGTTGTAGAGTGATGGTTAAACGAAAGACAGAAGAAAAACTAAGTGAAAAAAGCGCAGCGGTTGAGGCGCCAATTTTTTTACTAGATACCAATGCAATTCAATCTTTTCTTGGTAAAAAAACTCGCCCCTTGCTAGAGCCATTAATGGAAGAACTTAATAGTATCGGAGCAACGCTCTCGGTTTCGGACATTGTGCTTTATGAGGTTTTGAAGGCCATTGTTTTTGATCCTGAAAAAGTTCAGCCTGTGGCTGAGTTTATTGACAACTACCTAACGAGATATTTAGTCGATGATACTGTGCTCATAGGCGCCGCACGTGTTCATGAAATGTATGGAAATGAAAAGTCCACTAAGCAATATAGGGACAAATTTTCAACAGAAGATATTGTGATTGCAACGACATCTATGTTGACAGGATCTTATATTATCACTTCTGATTGCAACGACTATCCAGCGCCTTTCTTTATTGAAGTTAACAGGCAGACTTTCTATTACGAAGAAGGTAATCGTAGAAAGCATCTTATCATCCATATTCTTCAGCCTGATCAAGAGGTAATAAATGATACCTTCAATCAGCTGCAGAGAATGTCAAATAGGTAGAGAGAGATAATTCTCCTATTTTCTGCTACTCCCACTCGATGGTGCCGGGGGGTTTGCTGGTTATGTCGTAGACGACGCGGTTTATGCCGTGTACTTCGCTGACGATGCGACTGGAAATTTTGGCTAGTAGTTCGTGCGGCAACTTTGCCCAGTCTGCCGTCATGCCGTCACTGCTGCTCACGGCGCGGACGGCGCAGACTTGTTCGTAGGTGCGGCCATCGCCCATGACGCCGACAGATTTGATAGGCAGGAGCACTGCAAAAAATTGCCACACTTCTGGGCGGACAGCGTGGTTCTCTATTTCCTCGCGCACAATGGCATCGGCTTTTTGCAGTATGTCTATGCGGTCTGGTGTGACGGAGCCAATAATGCGTATGGCAAGGCCGGGTCCCGGAAATGGCTGGCGCTGCACTATTTTTTCTGGCAACCCGAGGGCGGCACCCAACTCACGAACCTCGTCTTTGAAAAGTTCGCGCAGTGGTTCTATGAGCTTCAACTGCATTTTTTCGGGCAGGCCGCCCACATTGTGGTGGGATTTTATGGTCACACTGGGGCCATTGACCGAGACAGATTCGATAACGTCTGGGTACAGTGTGCCCTGCACCAAAAACTTCGTGCCCTGTACTTTCCGAGCTTCGCGTTCAAAAATGGCTATGAACTCGGCGCCAATGATTTTGCGCTTTGTCTCGGGGTCTTCAACATCTTTTAGTTTGGCGTAAAAGTCTTTGCTAGCGCGAATGGGTTTAACATTCAGCCCTACCGATTTATAGGCGGCCAGCACTTCTTCGTATTCATTGGCGCGCAGTAAACCGGTGTCGACGAAAATGCAGGTTTGCTGTGTGCCGATGGCTTTGTCTACCAATGTGGCAGCTACAGAACTGTCTACCCCTCCAGAGAGCGCACAAACGACATTGGCGTCCCCCACAGTTTCGCGGATGCGAGCAACGGCATCGTCTATGAGCGAGCCTGCCGACCAATCGCGGTGAAACCCACAGAGGTCGAAGAACCGTCCCAGAATATTTTTGCCCTCCACGCTGTGAGCGACTTCGGGGTGAAACTGCAGTCCAAACAGACCAAGATCACGGTCTTCCATGGCGCATATAATGCCACCGCTCATGGCGGTGACGGTAAACCCTTCTGGGGCTTTGGCCACGTGGTCGCCGTGACTCATCCAAACGACCGAATTATCTACCTTTTCGTCTATAAGGGAGCTTTTGCTCGAGAGTGATATAGAGGCATTGCCATATTCGCGTGTAGTGCCTGGCTCAACTTTTCCGCCGAGGTTAAGCGCTAGCAGCTGCATGCCGTAGCAAATGCCAAGGATTGGGACTTGCAGCTCAAATAAATCGGCATTAAGCGCAGGAGCATCCTTTTCGTAAACAG
Organism: Saccharimonadales bacterium (SeqCode); assembly: GCA_049661165.1. Lineage (GTDB taxonomy): Bacteria > Patescibacteriota > Saccharimonadia > Saccharimonadales > UBA4665 > JAGXIT01. The sequence continues at coordinate 3,040 of JBASZU010000078.1, read as the reverse complement.
AGTTTGGCCCGCCCGAAAGGACTATCCCCTTCGGGTTCTGCGCTGCTATTTCTTTTAGACTGGCGCGAAATGGCAAGATAATACTGTAGACACCAAGTTCGCGCGCTTTTCGAGCGATGAGCTGAGTGTACTGTGAGCCGTAGTCGAGGATAACCAGGGTTTCTTGGCTCATACCGTTCCCCGCGCGTCATGAGTTTGCAATTTGCGATTTGCAATTAGCCATAAATTAGCCGTTTGCGATTTGCGATTAGAAGCTTCATAGCTAATCGCAAATGGAAAATTCATTGCCAATCGTTCATTGCCAATGGGTACTTGTACGCTCACTGGTAGTTGCCTCCGTCATTAGTAATGAACAGATCGTGCGGGTGGCTCTCGGTCAGGCTGGCCTGGGTAATTTGGATAAATGCGGCCTTTTCCCATAGCTCTTCTATGTTTTTTGCGCCGACGTAGTACATCCCGCTAAACATCCCGCCCATCCACATATCTATCAGCTGCTTAACAGTGCCAGATGACGGCACAAGTCCTTCGACGCCTTCGGCCACCAGCACGTCTCCGGTGTAGTTTTTGCCGTGGAATTCGTCCTCGCTGCTTATTTCTAGGCCTTTTTTCATGGCGCCAATGCTGCCCATGCCACGGTACGACTTGAAAACGTATTCGTCTGAACCGTCGAGGATGCTGCGAAAACGCGAGGGTACTTGGTCGGCTTTGAAACGTGTCACCTCACCGGGTGACTCCTCTGTCGCGGCAAACATGCGGCCCATCATCACCGTGCTGGCGCCGGCAGCCAGTGCCTTCAGTGCGTCACCAGAGTTGATGAGTCCGCCGTCAGCGACCACCGGCACGCCGGCTTTGTGGGCAACGGGTTTGATTTCGAGCAGCGCTGAAAGCTGAGGCACACCCATGCCGGAAACAACTCGCGTAGAACAAATCGCCCCTGGACCCATACCAACACGCAAGCTGTCTGCGCCAGCGTCTATGAGCGCCCCCGCGCCGTCGGCTGTGGCGATATTGCCCGCCATAACTTCAACGCTATAATTCTTTTTGATAAATGTAACTGTTTCAATTACTTTCTTCGCGTAGCCATGAGCTGAGTCGACGAGAATGAAGTCTACTCCTGCCGCGACCAGCGCTTCGACGCGTGATTCGTAGCCAGCGCTGCTGCCAACGGCCGCGCCAACAAGCTGCCCAGCATCTTTGACGGCTCTTACTTCCGCGGCCTGTTGCTCAACGGTCAGGTTGCGGTGGATGATACCGACACCGCCAGTTTCCGCGAGGGCGATTGCCAGCCGAGCTTCGGTAACCGTGTCCATGGGCGCGGACACAAATGGCGCTCTAAGCGCCAGTTTACGAGTCAGTTTTGTTTGTAGGTTTATGTCTGCTCGGTCAAAGCCCGAGTAGCCTGGGCGAAGTAGTACGTCGTTGAATGTGAGTGAAAGAGTAAATTGTTCCATGTCTCATTCTACCGCACGCTCCTAAAATTTGCCAAATATTACATTTTATAGTATTTTGTATCTCAACTAGGAGCGCATATATGCCATTAGTCTTACACAGCCAATTGCCAGCAGAACTTATTAAGTCCCACTGGAGCCACAATTCCGGGGGTGAGCACGCAGAAAAGCAAAGTGGTGAAATTTCGGAGATAAATGCGTTTAGAATTCGGCGTGGCGAAAAACCGATTGACAGCCGTGAGTTATTTGCAATGATGTGCGGTTCAGGCGTGGTGGCTGCACACACCATGCTGGAAGGCAGGCATATAGGCCCCACCATAGGATACGTCGTATCTCACAGAGACCCCAAAAAGGGCATACTCGACGTAAAGGACTTTTTTGTAGCGGAAGAACACAGGGGCAAAGGTATTGGCGGTTTTTTGCTTGGACGGCTTATAACAATGACACCAGCGGAAGCGGGACGAGGGATAATAGCCAGGGACTACGGCTGTGGCCTAACCCTACAGGGCATAACGTACAAGCTGCCAGGGGTGCATTTTACAACCAACGTAGATGTTGTGGGCGAGGGAGAAGTAGCGAGGCTACGAAAAGTCATGCGACCTGACTGGTCAGGCATATTTGAGGTCGAAGGAGAAGAATCATATAGCGCGGAATTGTTTGTGGGTGGTACGGTAAGCGCAAGATTGACGAAACAGTATCCCGGTAGTGATGATGAGCCACCTGCTTACCACATTGCTGGACGTATTCAGCCTTATACCCACGTTGCTTTTGCGGCTATCGCCGCACTAAACCAGGGATTACCTGGTATTGCACAATAGGTTGTCTATAGATTGACTAAATCGTAAACATTTGTTAAACTTTTTGTATGAAGATTATTGAGTCTAATCCGAAAAAATTGCGTGAGATTGGCTTCCGCGAACTGCGGCTGAAGGCTGATGATGTGGTGAAGGCAGTGCGCGCTGGTGATAGTTTTGTGGTGAAACGTAATTCTGAGCCATTATTCCGGATAATGCCGCTCGAGGAAGAGGTGTGGCAAACGGTTATTGATTTTACTGAGATAGATGCACAAGGGGTGGTTATAGACGATGTACTGTCAGCTATGGAAGAGCTGAAACAGGAGCAGCCCGCTCGCTATGGCCGACCAGGTAAAAAAGTTTCTCGCTAGACTGAGCCGCAAAGAATTCGAGCTTGTCGAGGCGCTTCTTTTAGATATCCGCAATGGCGAGCTCGCTCACCTTGACTGCAAACCGCTCAAAGGAGTAAAACATACATTTCGAGTTCGGAAAGGTCGTCTGCGCGTCATTTTTAGTCGTGGGACGTCTGGCGCCATCAAGATCCGGCAGATTTCCTACCGAGATGAGCAGACCTATCGCCACAACTAAATACGCAGGAAGTATCGACTGTGAGGAATATTACAAAAATACAACCGCAACCCTTTACTGTGGTCACGCCCTCTGTTACAATCTACCAACGTAATGGCGGATACATCTGCAACCACGCCTGGGTCTCATACGGCGCGCTCTAAGAGTGCTGCCTCTGCAGTGCTACTCGATATGGCCGATACTACGTGGCGGATGTTTGTGCCAACTATC
>JBASZU010000077.1:0-9002 GCA_049661165.1 Saccharimonadales bacterium (SeqCode) | reverse complement strand
GCCTGGGAGTATATGCAACGGCTACTACGTACGCCGCTGCTACCACCGATACCGGTGGCTTATGTACGGGGAGGAGGAAAAAAGTGAGTGTGGGTCAGAACCCGAACCCTACATCAGTGCAAAATATTTCCACGGTATACATACTACTGTTTCGCTTGCATCGATACGTAAAGGTGTTTCGCTAAAGACAATGCCGTACTTGCACGATATGCGTTGCATGGTTGACAAAATTTGCCGCACATCTTTATGGCCTCGACCAACCTCAATGGCGATTTGCTCTGTTGCTGTCTTGACAATAAAATCAGCGCCACTCTCAGAGCTATCGTATGTGAGGCCTCCCTGTCTTAAACCGTTCAACATCCGATAGTAATGAAGCCCTGCAACATCCTCGAGGAGCCTTCCCTCCCGGGTCGTGGTTGTACTACTTGAACCAGCCAGGTGGTAAAAAGCCGCCCTGACAACCGAGCTCATGAAAATATATTTCGCCGGCTTTCGCGCAATTGATACTTGTGAACCCTGTGGCGGTACTCGTATGAGCAGTTCTGCCTGAACTAAAACGTCAAGAATGTTTGTGATAGTTATGGCAGATATCTTCAGTAAATCCTTGAGTTTCTGTACACTCATGACGTCGCTTTCAGCCAAAACATACAGTAACCGCTTGATAACTGGTATTGTTTCAGCATCAAATTTTCCCAACTGCTGGATGTCTTTCGAAACCACTTTGTCCACCGAAGACAATACCGCATCATATATATCCGCAACACTCCGTTCTGCAAGCGCAAACGGCAGGCTTCCTGTGCCAACATATTGTTTCCAGTGGGCACGATCAACCGAAGCCCAATATCTATCGACGCTAACTTCTTGGCCTTTTAGTAATTCATAGCACTCTCTAGCGGTACGCGCTGAATAGGTCGCAGATTCGAGTGAGCGCTTCAGCCCTCCGATAGGGTAGTTGTCAAAATTGACCATTTCATATTCACAAAAACTCATCGGATACAGTCGCTCAATCACCGCTCTGCGACCAGATATATCCGAATCATCCTGCAAGTGTACCGCCGATGAACCACTGCATATGATAAATACGTTAACCGCTCGCTCGTTGAGCGATTTCAAGACCGGCGCCCACTTAGGATCGCTTTGCACCTCGTCAATTAACAGCACTGTTGGTCTACCTAGAACCTCAAAGCTCTGATCCAATAAGCGCTCATACGCCCCCAGGACTTCCCGTAAGCTCGCACCGATTGTGTCTACTGCCTCATTCAGTGAAAAATACAGTAGATTTATACTATCTCCGAAAGTGTCTGCAAGGTCATAGTACGTTTGTGCCAATATAGTTGTTTTGCCGGTACCACGTAGTCCCGGTATAATAACCCACCGTTTTTCATCAGTATTACCCCCTAAAAATGTCCTCAGATATTTTTCTGTCTTGACGTAAATATGTCGCTTTGGATACATTCTTCCGCCCGAGCTGATAACGTAACGCCTGAGACGTTGTTTACCCAAAGCCAATTGTCGCTGTATATAGTCTGTTACATTTTCTTCCATATTTGCTACTATACTCGAGTATGCAAGTAAAGTCAATTACTTATATAGTATAGTATGCAAGTAGCAGCGATCTCCGTCGCTTCTTCCGTGCGTCAGTATTTTGATATTAGCCCATAACCGCTAGCACTACAAAACTGCACATGAACAGGAATAAAAGTGGATAATTGGCCGCACCCTATTAACTACGCAGTCTCATCGCTGTATACTAGAGCTATGAACACGGTGGGGGAAGACAAACGGCTACATTATTATCGATTAAGCCCGGCAGAGGTACTGAAGCAGGTTCAGTCGGACGAACAAGGTATCAGCGCACACGAAGCGGCGGAACGGTACGAGCAGTTCGGGCCAAACGCACTAGACGTCAAAAAGAAAGAATGGTGGGTCATAGGCTACGCCCGCCAGTTCCGCGACTTCATGATACTACTCTTGGTTGCAAGCTCTGGCTTGGCATTTTACTTAGGCGATAGCCGAGCGGGCATTGTGCTACTCGCCCTCGTTTTCTTCAACACTATGATTGGCTATCTTCAAGAATTCAAAGCCGAAAAACTCATAGAATCACTGGAAAAACTGGTTGTGGCAAAAGCCAAGGTGCAGCGCGTAGGCAAAGAAGTAGAAATTCCCTCGTACGAACTGGTCGTGGGCGATGTTGTCCGTATAGAGGCTGGCGACAGCGTACCAGCAGACCTGCGAGTACTGCGCGAAGACGAACTCACCACCAATGACTTTGCCCTCACCGGCGAAAGCAACCCGACACGCAAGTTCAAACACGCCCTATCGGGTACCGTTCCCCTCTCTGCCCGCCAAAATCTGGTCTTTATGGGTACCACGGTTGCAACCGGCGAAGGGTATGGGGTGGTTGTCGCAACCGGCATGCATACCGAGCTGGGGCGCATTGCCAGCCTCAGCCAAGAAACCAAAAAATCTCTCAGCCCGCTCCAAATGGAAATGAATAACATTGCTACAAAAGTCACCTGGGGCACCGTGCTACTCTGCACTATTCTGCTGCCAATAGCCATTGGTGCCGACCTCGGTATAAAAGACGCCATACTTTTTGCCATAGGCATTGCCAGTTCCCTGATTCCGCAGGGTCTGCCTGCCGAAATCAACACCGCCCTAGCCGGAGCAGCTGGCAAGCTCGCCCGCGCCCGTGCCCTCGTGAAAAAACTGAGTGCCGTTGAAACGCTGGGCGCAACCAATGTCATCCTTACCGACAAAACCGGCACCCTTACTAAAAACGAGATGACCGTCGAGCAAATTCTCATAGGAAAGACAGAATACGGGGTCACCGGCACTGGCTATGAATCAAATGGGGTTGTCACTAACAGAGACGGAAAGCCAGTCCCAGGTAAAAAACTCGAAGAAATGCGAATATTTTTTGAAACGGCTGCCCTCGCCAGTAACGCCCAAGTAAACCCACCCGACGACGAACACGCTACCTGGCATGTCATTGGCGACCCAACCGAGGGCGCCCTCATGACCCTCACCCGCAAAGCAGGGCTAGAACCAACCACGCTCAATACTACCTACCCCGAAACCAAAGAATACGCCTTTGACTCTGCCCGCAAACGTATGAGCAGTGTGCGCGAGTACAATGGCAAGCAATATTTGTTCGTGAAGGGCGCGCCTGAAAGCGTTATAGAGCTTTCGACAAAGCTCTGGGATCACACCTTCACGCGTAAAATGACTGAGAATGACACCAAACGCCTGCTAGCCTACCACGAAGAGCGCGCTGCTGCGGCCCAGCGAAACCTAGCGCTCGCCTACCGTGAACTGCCCAAAGGTTTTGAGGCTCATAAACACCCCTTAGAGGATGCCGAGAAAGAGCTGACGTTCCTGGGTATGGTGAGCATGATTGACCCGCTGCGCGAGGAGGTACCTGCCGCCATGGTTGCCGCGCGCGAGGCACACATGGCCATTTCTATCATTACGGGAGACTTCGCTACAACCGCGCGTGCTATAGCCGTGCGTGCCAAACTCGCCGACAAACCAGAACACCTGACGGTGGTAGCTGGTGAGGATCTTCCTGAACTCAGTGACGAACAAATTTTGGCTCACGTAAGACGCGGCGGCACCATTTTTTCCCGTGTAGCTCCCGAAGACAAGCTCCGCATAGTCGAACTAACCCAAAAAAGCGGCATGGTAGTGGCCGTAACGGGCGATGGCATAAATGACGCCCCCGCCCTCAAGCGCGCCGATATAGGAGTCGCAATGGGCGTTACCGGTACCGATGTGGCCAAACAGTCAGCCGATATCATCCTACTCGACGACAGCTTTCACACCCTTGTCGGCGCCGTGCAGCAAGGCCGCACTATTTTCCGCAATATCCAAAAGGGAACACTCAGTTGCTTCACCAGTAACTCCGCAGAGCTTGTCGCAAACCTTGCCAGCCTCGCGGCGGCAGCCGCATTTCATATACCACTTGCTATTACCGTCATGCAAATTCTAGCTATAGACCTCATAGCCGAATTATTTCCCATAGCCGCACTCGGCCGCGACAAAGGCGAGGGCAAGCTCATGAAAGAACAACCGCGCAAGCTCAATCACCACATACTAAACCGCGTCAGCATAACCGACTTAGTGTGGGCAGGCTTGCTTATGGGCTTGCTCGCCTTTTGCAACTACCTGTTTTACTATTGGCGACACGGCCTGTCTGCTTCGCACATAGAGCCAGGCAGTCTCATACATATGGGGGCCACTAGCATGACCTACCTTTCGATTGCGCTTATACAGCTCGCTAACATCTTGCAGCGACGCAGCGAACACGGCCTGTTTACGCGCTACCAGTTCCATAACCGCACTCTGTGGGGCGCCTACGCCCTTTCGCTGACACTCGTCTGCCTCATCATTTACAGCCCCATCAACCACTATTTTGGTAGCGCGCCCCTAGGTTTCCTTGACTGGATGTGGGCGCTCGTTGCGGTCGGCATTTTTGTGTTCATACGCGAGCTTCACATTCATGCCCGCAAACACTCCCGCACCGCCCTATTTACCCATCATGGTCACGACACCATTCGCAAGCATTTGTCTGCTGCGCGCATCAGCAAATAGCCTCTTACTCTTACGAGCCAAATACTCGTGCGCGAAGCAAGAATAGCCGGCTGAGCAGTATAGGGATGAATACATGTATCCCCCCGCATACGACAAGCAGAATGCCCGAAATAACATCACCAGAAACTATTAGTTCTTTGCCAAGTTTATCGAGGTAAGGGATGGCAAAGGAAAGACTCAATACAACCCAAACAATTAGTCCTGCAAGCGCAATCGAACGTACGAGCAAGCGAATCACTTCCACTCGATGCGCCTCCCCAGCTGATTTTGATGACATAGTGGCAATATATTGCTTAAAATCCAGCTCTGAACGAAAAGAATGTACAAGAAAAACCAGCAGCCCGGCAATCGCATAACCCAGAGCTCCTACCAATGCCCAAAACAAAAAAACTCCAAAACCATTCACCGCATCATTGTCTAACCGATACCCAACCATTGCAACGTACCCAAGCGCAATGTCGCCCGAATCAGTCGAAAAGAATCTCTGACGTATCAACGTGACATTTGCCAGGGCAGTAAGTAAGAGCACCAGGAGCGGCAGCCCGATGCATTGTATGGCAGTTGGTAAATATATTTTGGGTTTCATAATGCTTCGTTATTGTATCACTTTGTGGTGAGTCAAAGTAGCCACTAACTGTGCCCAAACATTCGCAGCTGCCCTGCTCGCATAGCTCTGCGTAATTGGGTTTGTAAGCCGGACCAGTAGAATATACTCTGGCTCATCCTTCCCATAGTAGCCTATGTATGTTCCATTATTACTATCCGGATTATAGGTCCCTTCGCTCTGGGCAATAGGCGCCGTGCCACTCTTACCGCCAGAGATGTGCCCTGGAATACTTCCACCAGGGTTACTAACTAGGAGAGCTTTCTGCAGCAAAAATCGCATCGAGTCAACCGTATGCTGAGACATAATCCTAGAACCCTTATGTAAAGTGCTGTTTGTATCTTCGCACAGAAACGGACGACGATAGTTTCCATCACCAACTACCGCAGCATATGCGGCACTAAGTTGCGCCGGCGATATAGTGAGACCAATCCCGAACGCTGTTTGCGCATACCGGTATCGGGCATCTGGTATGCCTACGGGTGGGACGGTGCCAACTTTATCTATCCCTTCCACCGCAAATCCAGCCGTGCCAAAATTGTAACGATCTGTCAGATAGTCATGCCACAAACCCCTTGTTTGTGCTCCCAGGCTATCCCCTCCCATTCTCTGAAGCACATGCACTGCCCCGGTATTAAGTGATAGCACAATAATATCTTCCAAGCTTTTGTGTCCAGTACCATGAGCGACTGCATTGACGATTGTCCTGCCGTCGACGGTAACCTTATCTGCGTCATAATACGAAAATGACGGTGTAATCTTTCCTTCGTTAAGTGCCGCAGCAACAAGGAGTGGCTTCATGACCGAGCCAACCTCATAGGGGGTGCCGGCTTCTGCCATTGCGCTGCTCGTTTTGCCTTCGACATAATCCGAGGCGGCAACTATCGCACCGGACCGAACAGACATAACCATAACGAAACCAGCCGGTGCGTGATACTCCCTTACTGCCTTCCGTAAGGCTACGGCGGTTGCCGACTGTATCCTGTCGTTGATTGTCGTACCTAGTGCGCCACAGGACAAACTCTGAGCTTGTAGCGCAGCGTTATGCACGCGTATTGGGAGCAATACGCTTACCGCTACGCCGGCTAGCAGCACACATACTGCCCCTCTACCGATATTTTTATGTAACTTTCGACGCATGACTATCTGCTAGTTTAGCGGGCAAAAAGGCTGCAAATAAAACCATAAAGTATAACAAGGTCAGCTCAAGGCTCGGCGTATTGCATAGGGCATTTGCTACCAAAATGCCAAACAATGCCAACATGAAATAGCCACATCTACGCACGTATCTATGCACTGCAATAATCGTAAGTACCATCAAACTAACAGAGGTTACTAGACCAAAGTAATACGCAACGTCAAAGTAAAGACTGTGGGTCGACATAAAGAGCTCACCTGTGCGTAAACTTTTCTTTATATCTTCTGGGACCTCATTTTGATTATTGATGGCAGGAGGAAGACTGTTCGCCCCGTTCCCGATAACGCTGTTGTGTTTTACGATATCGAGTCCCGATGTTTTATATAAACTCAGCCGATACGAAACACCACGGTTCACGCTTGAAGCCCCAAAACGATCAAAATAATTGGTTTCTAGTCTAGGCAAGACAGAAACAGCCAGCAGTGTGACCAGTGCAATTCCGACGACAATCTTACTTCGTTTCCACGCCACCACAATTGCACCTACCGAGAGCACCGCCAAGACAAAATAGCTAATCCTTGACTGTGTCAAAACCACCGTAGCAGCAGCCACGAACGCAAGCGCACAGCTCATCCCTTTCCAGAAAAGTTGTCTGTGCGCCGACATGGACTTCAGGCCAATAGCATACGCAATACTCGCAAACATACCCATTGATGTTGCCTGTAGCAACAATCCACTGACACGAAAGCCGTATCGTATATAGAACTGATTGATATACAGTGAGCCAAGCATACAAACAATCATGACGAACAAAGTTATCTTCGATCGCACAGCTTTCTGAGCAATATCCATAAGACCTATCGCCAAAGTTAAAAATGAAACCCAGGCCAGTAATCCGAGATACTCCGGGGTGAGCCCAAACAGACGAACCTCTACGATATCTGGTGAATGCACCGTCGAAAACACCATCATAACGGTCATAAACGTAGTCACGTACCGGACAAACTTCGGTAGGCCATACCAGTTCTGAACAAGCTGGTGTCGCATACTGGTGCTCACCACGAACAATGCTGCAAGCAACAAGACAGAAAACCGTATTGCCCGGCTCACAAGCGGCTGGTCCATGACATAGAAAAGCGACAGAGCAAGAAGCGTACAAAATAAAAGCAGTCTCAAGTCGACTGCTTTTATTTTTTTCATGCTACCTAACACGTCGGACTATTTAGAGCAGGAGTAGCGAATTCCGCAGCCACTAGCAAGCTTAGCCCATGTTTTGTCGCCGACAACTCCATCGGGATTTAGACCCTGACGTTCCTGGAACCGCTTTACCGCATCTAGCGTCTTTCCCCCGAAACTACCATCAATTACCAGCTTTGAGATTGGGATACTCTGGTATGATATCCACTGATTCAGCGCATATTGCAGCGCCTTCACGCAGTTCCCTGTACTCCTATATCGAAGAGTTGGTGTTGGATCCTGATTACATGTATACGGTGTAGATCCGCTCATATAACTGTATGCACTACTCTTCATTGCTAAATAGGCACCGATACCGCCGACCACAAACACGGCAACAATCGGGACGATCAAGTGGTGACTGAAACCTTTTTGGTTCAATTTAATAAACATTATTTTCTCCTCTCGGTATTGATTGTTTCGATACGTTCTAAGCATAAGTTCTACAACGTACAAAGTCAATATTGAATAACCTGAATCTCAAAACCCTTCCTGCTATACCGTGCTGTCATCCCAGCGAAGGCTGGGATCCAGAAATATATACGGGATTCCCGCTGGAGTTTACCCTCGACTTGATTGAGGGCGGGAATGACACTTTGGAGGTTTTGAGATTCAGGTTGAATAAATTACGGGATGGATCGGCATTATGACTCCCTAGTGCTAAAATACTGGTATGAAAGATGTAACAATTATTGCCCTCGTGGGTATGCCAGGTGCTGGTAAAGGTCTGTGTGTTGCATATCTCGAGCAAAAGGGCTGGCCAAGCGTATACCTGGGCGGAATTACCGTAGATGAAGTTAAGCGCCGCGGCCTAGAGGTCAATGAAGAAAATGAAAAGATGGTGCGCGAAGAACTCCGCACAAACGAGGGCATGGACGTCATGGCCAAGCGCATATTGCCCAAAATAGACGCGCTAGTGAGCGAGGGTGCACGTACTGTTATAGCCGACGGTATATATAGCTGGGCAGAATACAAAGTGTTCAAGGAGCGGTACGGCAAAAATGCTGTCATTATCGCCGTGGCGAGCGCGCGCCAGACACGACACGAACGTCTGCGTAACCGCCCCGTTCGGCCGCTAAATGAAGAGGAGGCCACCGCACGCGAATACGCCGAAATAGAAAATAGCGATAAGGGCGGCCCCATTGCAAATGCCGACCATACCGTCATCAACGATTCCTCTCCCGAGGAAACATACGCTCAGCTCGAAGCCATTCTCCGTGCGCACAGTCTTGCCTAGGAAAAGTGGAACGAGGTAAAACTATTCTCTGTTAATTTCGCATCCCAGACGAAATAGCACTACAAGTTAATCCCGAGGACAGCGGCAAAATCAACGTAAGAATCACGGATTATATCGGGCTGATAATCAGCAGTCGCTAGGCCATCGGGAGCAAACCGCGAGGTTATCCCGCACACGTACAAACCGGCTTGCTT
>JBASZU010000076.1:0-1568 GCA_049661165.1 Saccharimonadales bacterium (SeqCode) | reverse complement strand
CACGAGGATCATGCTGGCCCGCTGGTAGCGCGAGGCCGCCGGGTCGGTGACGGCCATGACGATGGCGAAGGCCGCGCCGTCGGCGCCGGTGCTGAACCACTTGTGGCCGCTGATGACGTAGTCGTCGCCGTCCTTGGTGGCCGTCGTGCTCAGCCAGGTGGGGTTCGAGCCGGGGTTGTCCGGCTCGGTCATGGAGAAGCAACTGCGCACCTCGCCGGCCAGCAGCGGCTGCAGGAAGCGCTCCTGCTGCGCCGGCGTGCCGAACTCGATGAGGATTTCCATATTGCCGGCGTCGGGGGCCTGGCAGTTGAGAGCGTAGTGGCCCAGCGGCGTGCGGCCCAGCACTTCGCTGACCAGCCCATGCTCGAACTGCGACAGCCCCATGCCGCCATGCTCGGCGGCGATCTGTGGCAGCCAGAAGCCGAGGGACTTGGCTTGCCGGCGCTTCTCTTCGATGGCCGGCAGCAGGGTATCGAAGTCGTGGTCGAGGAATGGGCGCTCCAGCGGCAGCAGTTCTTCGCGGACGAAGTCGCCCAGCGCGCGCAGCAGGGGACGCAACTCGGCCGTCTGCGGCTCAAACAGCATGGCTCACCTCCCGTCTTACTGTGGGCGCGCTGCCAGAGGCGAACGATCACCCCCAGATGGCGCGCAATGAAATGACCGCGCCGGGCTTCTGTGTCGCCGCAGCGCGACGACCGCCGCGATTACGCTCCGGGGACGAAAGCTTCAACGGCCGTGTCCACGTTGTCGTAGATGCGCAGAAAGGCGCTGAAGCCGGTCATCTCCAGCGACTTACGCACCCGCCCCTGGGGGTTGGCCAGGATGCAGCACGTCTCGAAGCCCTCTTCGACGTCGGAGGCGATGGCGTGGAAGGCGCTCCAGCCCAGGTCGGGGCTGGGCGGCTCGTCGCCGCGCATGACCAGGGCGGCGCTGTGCAGGGCCACTAGGCCGGAACTGGACAGGAAGGAGACGTTCGACAGGTCAATGATCAATTGGCGCGTGCCGGTCGTGTAGAGCCGGCGCACGTGCTCGATCACGTCCAGATAGTTCGAAGCGTCCAACTCCCCATTCAAATCGAGGACGGCCAGGGTGGAAGAACCGGGTACCGATTGGCTGTTGATTTCCATGCGTCTGAATCCTCGCTTGTCGAACCGTCGGGTAAGAAGCGTCTGCGTCAGCGACGCAATAGGTGACGGAGTGCGACTATTGTAGCCGATAAGTCTCCCTTCGCCACAACAGCCGCCGGCTATCCCGCCTCTTCACCGGAACCAAGATAGGCCAGCAGCCGTTCGATAAACGCCGCCTGCGCGGCCAGTATCTTCTGGCGCGCCTCGTCCACGCCAAACCAGCCGGCGCGGTCAATCTCCGGGTAGCGCCGCCACGTGCCCTTGGGCCACTGCACGGCGTAGGTGTTGCTGACAATGGCTTCGGCGTCCATATCGCCCTCAATTGCCCAGGCGTGGACGATCTTGCCGCCCTTCTGGGTCACTTCGCCCAGCGGGATGAACGCCTCGTCGGGCGCCTCGAGCAGCGTGCCGGTCTCCTCGTGAAACTCGCGGCGGGCGGCG
>JBASZU010000075.1:0-9099 GCA_049661165.1 Saccharimonadales bacterium (SeqCode) | reverse complement strand
CCCATGCACTGTGGTACTACGCGCCCTGTTTTCGAACAGCAGTTCCTATATGATCATAAATAACGGCAAGGGGGCTTCGAGTGGACAATAAGAAACTCAGTCTTATCCTTGCGGGAGTGGCTAGCCTACTTGGCATAGGACTATTCGCCTCTGTTTTCTTTGCAAATAAACTGCTCAGCACAAAATCAGTAGAGCTTAGTAAGCTGAAGGCACAAGGTCAGGTTGCCGATGAACTGCAGATATCACTTCGAAAAAACAGGGCAGATATCGCAAAATACGCTGGCCTAAACAAAATTGCAAAGACGGTGGTACCGCAAGACAAAAACCAGGCACAAACTGTCAGCGAAATAGTAAAGATAGCAAATGACAGTGGCATCACAAAACTCACCTCAATTACCTTCCCTGCGTCGACGCTGGGTGGTACTGGGGCGGCAAAGGCTCAGGCCTCTTTAACACAAGTTACTCCCGTAAAGGGCATCGCTGGCGTATATCTTCTGCCCATAACCATTACGCAAGACTCAAACAACGCGGTACGCTACGCGCAGTTTATTACCTTTTTGCAGAAGCTAGAGAACAATCGCCGTACCGCCCAAGTTAGCTCCATAAGCATCACCCCAGACGGTAAAAACCCGAATAACATTTCATTTACCCTTATTGTAAACGAGTATATAAAGCCATGAGTGCATCTATTGACACCGATAAGTTAAATAAGCAAGTCCACAGGCTACTCACTTCATTCCTAAAACACGTGGCAATTCTGTTCTTCCTCGTATTAACTGCTCTATATGGTTTTCTTGTTTGGCGTATAAATGTGCTCAGTAGCGCTCAACCAAGTCAGGAAGACATTACGGCCGCCACACAAAATGTGCCAAAACCAAAAATTTCTGAGGAAGTAGTACAGAAACTCCAGGGGCTACAAGACAATAGCGTGCGTGTTCAGGCCATTTTTAACGAAGCCCGCCAAAACCCATTCCAAGAATAGTATTGCTACGCTGGATTTTCTTTATCGGTCTGAACCTGTGCTAGTTCCGTTTGTTCCTGCGCCCTCGCCTGATACTGTTGGAAGTCTAGGAATTTTTGATATTCTGCAGCGTCCACCGTAACACTATGTGCCTGTTGTCCGTCTTTTCTGATAGAGGTTGGCAGTCGACCACTCTCTAGCGCAGCAATAAAGTTTTCGTGTGCTTCTATGAGTACTTTTGCAGCGGCGTCAGGGTTTGGAACTGCTGAAAACGTGTAGTTCGCCTGTTCGCCAGGCGTTTCTATGGTAACAGCGCCAAACCCGAGCAATGAGCCAAAAAAGTCTTTGCGCACAGACACGTCTGCGACGTGCTGCAAACTCAGCTGTGATACTTTACTGCCAAATAGGCTTGGTTGTAGTACCTGTAGTACTGCTTCATCGGTTACAACCAACTGCTCTTGTGATTTTAGCCACGCCGGTATGGTTGTTGCTATTGCCGCCAGGGCACTGAAAAATCCCGCACCGGCAAGCACAACAGACCGGTATTGACTCGTGACTGTTTCTGAACTGCCTGCTGGTGCCGTAAATGCAACCGCCGCCGCCATAATAGCAACCACCGCAAAAAAGCCAATGAGCCAAATCGAGACATACACGAACCAATGGTGCCGAAACACGCCCAAAATTTCTTCGTCCGCGCCAATAGGTAGACGTTTGTGGAGGCGTTCATTTAGTTTTGAGTCTATTGCCATAGTGCGTATTATACCAAACTAGTCTGGGATGAGCTTTTTTCCTCTGTTGGTTTCACCCCGAGGTGGCCATATGCCTTGTGCGTCACCTTACGGCCACGCGGGGTTCTTTCCAGCAGTCCTATCTGCAGCAGGTAAGGCTCTATGAAGTCTTCTATGGTGCTGCGTTCTTCGGCCGTCATTGCGGCAATGGTTTCCACGCCCACAGGACCACCGGCGTAATTTTCTATTATAGCCAATAGAATCATGCGGTCAGCCGGGTCAAGCCCGAGCCCGTCAATCTCAAGCAGTTCGAGAGCCTTGGTGCTGATTTCGGTGTCAACAATTCCGTCGCCGTTTACATCGGCATAGTCGCGGACACGTTTGAGCAAACGGTTTGCTATACGCGGTGTAAGGCGGCTGCGTTCGGCCAGCTTTAGCGCCGCTGCTTTGTCAATCTTAACCCCGAGTATGCCTGACGCCCTCTGTATAATGGCCTGAATTTCACTTGGAGTATAAAATTCGAGCCGGTGGACATGCCCAAACCTATCGCGCAGCGGTGCCGCTAGTGCGCCTGTGCGCGTCGTAGCACCGATGAGCGTAAACTGGGGCAAATCAAGCCGAAGCGAGCGCGCACTTGGGCCTTTACCAAGCATAATGTCGAGTTTGTAATCTTCCATGGCGCTGTACAGTACTTCTTCGACCGTACGGTGCAGACGGTGAATTTCATCTATAAACAGGATGTCGCCATCCTGAAGGTTCGTGAGCAGACTTGCCAAATCACCCGCCCGCTCTATGGCCGGCCCAGAGGTAATGCGTATTTGCGCACCCATCTCGTTCGCAATAACGCTCGCCATGGTAGTCTTGCCCAGCCCGGGCGGACCGTATAGCAACACGTGGTCGAGCGGCTCCCCACGCTTTTTGGCTGCCGCTATTGCCAGCTGAATGTTTTTCTTCAACCGCTCTTGCCCAATGTAATTCGCAAAGTCGTGCGGACGCAGTTTGAGCTCAAACTCAACCTCATCAGTCGAGTCATCGTCATCCGCTACCGCCGTATTCATAATCCGCTCAATCGCCATAGTACCCTACATTATGGCACATGTGTCGGATCCCAGCACGTGCGGAGGCCTTGATCGAGGACAGCAAGGCGCTTTATGTCTTCTTCATCGAGGTGGAAGTCGAAGATATCTACATTCTGCTGTACTCGTTCTGGCGTGACAGATTTTGGTAACACCACGAGGCCTTTCTCTATGCACCATCGTAACATGATTTGCGCATAACTTTTGTGGTGTTTCTGGGCGATTGCGATGATGGTGGGGTCATCCATCTTTTTACCATGAGCAAGGGGGCTATAGGCCTCCACAACTATGCCGTGTTCCTGGCAGTATTCAAGCAGCTCAGGCTGCTGCAAAAACACGTGCAATTCCACTTGGTTGACCACCGGCATCTCTGTTGCATACAACTTCATTTCTTCGAGGTGTTTTATGGTGTAGTTGCTAACGCCGATGCTCTTTGCTTTGCCATCTGCTTTGATTTTCTCCAGCTCAATCCAGGCCTTTTTGCGCCCCAACGTAACCGGGAAATGTAGCAGCAGTAAATCAACGTAATCGGTTTGTAGCTTCTTTAAGGAGCCGGCAAAACTGCGTGCCGTAAGCCCTAGGGCAATCCGTTCGACACTTATTTTTGTCGTAATCCAAACTGCCTCGCGAGCCAGTCCAGTGCTGTTCAGCGCGTCGCCAAGAGCTTCCTCGTTACCGTAAATTTGTGCCGTATCGAAATGCAGGTAGCCCGCCTCAGTAGCAGCGGCAAAAGATGTTTGAAACTCGTCTTCTTTCCCCACGCGCCATAGCCCCAACCCCACTTGCGGAATCTCGCGCCCATCAGGCATATTAATCCTCGGTACACTCATCGTGCCTCCCGTATCCGACCCAGTAGGTCTGCTTCGTCTTTCCAAAATACTAGCTTGTCCGATAGTGCAAATAGCTTCGAGTCAGACCCTTCCTCTGCAAAAATCCAGATTGGCACGCGGCCATATGCATAGCCTATTTCAGCAGACATGCCTTCGCTCGCAGCGCCCATTTTGTATATGACAATTAGTAGTTCACGCTCAGCAATATGCTCAAATGCTCGCAGTAGTTTTTTGCCATCTTCAAGCTGGGGTGGAGCTAGTTCGGTTATGTACGGCTCTATGCCAGTGCCTGAAAATGCGTCTTCAACCCGCGCGAGGAACATAAGCAGCGAGTCCTTGTCCTCTCCGGCTACCTTAGTTGCGATAAATGCTTTCACGACAATCCCTTTATGACCCTTACCGCTAGTCAATGTATACCATCATCATACCAGAATACTTCAGAAGTGGCTGGAACGTTTTATGCTAATTGCGCAGGATTTAGCTTTGCTTGGTCAGTTCGTTTTTACACTGTGTCAGTTCACTCCGGTCATCAAACAAGAGAATTACTTCACGTCGTTGCTTGCCATTGTTGTATAGCAAAATTAGCGTGTCAGGGGTTTGATTGGCCACCTTGAGCTGGCTACGTGCCATTGTCGCCGCGTCTTTGCCTGGTAAGGAAACTTTGAGCTCGTCAGCACTGAGATTATAGCTCAGTGTGGAGCTACCAGCGTATTTTTTCATATTCCTCACCCGTAATGCGCATACCAGGTAGAGACCCAGGAAGAAAAAAGCACCCACAAGCGCATACATTGCAATAAGCAAAGGAAGGAACTTACTTCTCCCTACCGCTACTGATACTATCGCCAGGGAAACTGCAAAAATAATTAGCACCCACTTCGTACTAGGTTTTGCTAAAGAAGCCCGAAAAAACTTTTGTGCAGTAAGAACCGAATCCCATTTCATGAGTTTATTCTAACATATCCATCGTTCTTAGGCGGTAAATGAGGCTTCATAGTCCAATGGGACACGGTCAGATACCTGCGTTTGGCCAGGAAACTCATCGCTGAGTCGTTGCCAGTCTTGGACATCCAGCTCCCAACCGAGTGCGCCAAGGTTTTCATTGAGGTGCTCGGGCCTGGATGTTTTTGGTATGGTGATAACGTAGGGCTGCGATAGAAGCCAATTCAAAGCTATTTGGTATGGAGTTTTACCATATTTTTGTGCCATTCCGTGCAAGATTTTTGCTTTTTCGAGCGCACCCTTGCTAAGAGGGCCCCATGCGGTGACAAAAATATCGTTTTCTTGGCAGTAGCGTAAGACACCTTTATTGGTTATCTCGCGGCAGTCTAGGCTATAGTGTAGCTGGTTGCAGACAAGCTTACTCGCGGTGTATTTTTGCGCTTCGGCGAAACGGTTTACTGTCATGTTACACACACCAATGTTACGCACCATGCCCTCTTCAACCAGGCGGTCCATTGCGCGCATGGTGTCAGCTATGTCCGTGCCAGCATCTGGAAAACGGTGCAGCAGGTATAGGTCTAGGTAGTCGGTTTTTAGGCGCTGCAAACTCGCTTCGCATGAACGCATTAGGTCATCATATCCCTGATGATCACCAGAAACTTTTGAGGCGACAAAGAGTTTTGAACGGTCTACGTCTGCTGTTGCAATTGCAATCAGTTCTTCCGCATGGCCATTTCCATAACTTTCCGCTGTATCGATGTGCGTGATACCTTGTTCAATTGCGTACCGAATAGCACGAATTTCTATTTCATCCTGTGAGCTATCCGCCTCCCAGCGACCGCCCATCTGCCATGTTCCCAATCCATACACAGGCAGTGAAATTCCTGATTTGAGCGTTTTGACAGGTATATCCATGTTAGCCCTTTAGCGCTTGTTTAATTCGCTCTTCGGTCGGAAGACTAGCATCTATTTTTTGCAGGGCGATTGCTGCGTCCTGAGGGGAGTAACCCAGTGATACGAGCGCCTCCACGGCTTCGTCCTGCGCGTTCACGCCGGGGCGGTACACCACATCTTCAGCCGACGCACCTGGGGCTAAGCCAACTTTATCGCGCAGTTCTACCACAATCTGCTCTGCTGCGCGCTTCCCAACGCCTTTTGCACTTTGCAGCAACTTTACGTCACCAGCTGCAATAGCACCTCGTACCGTGGCGGCCGATCCAAGGTCTAGCACGGCCATCGCCACCTTTGGTCCCACGTTTTTTACACCAAGCAGTTGCTCAAATAGTTCCTTCGTCCCCTGTTCACTGAAACCAAACAGGTCATAGCCCTGTTCGCGAATATGTTCGTAAACATAAAACTTTGCTTCCCTACCTTCGGCAGTGCGACCAAAGTCTTCGCTTGTCACGCTTAGTCCATACCCCACCCCATGCACATCCAGCACAATCCCTCGCACTGTCTTCTCAACAACCCCTCGCAAACTCACAATCATCCCTCCATTATCCCCCTTTTCTCTCATTTCCAAGGAGGCTCCTTGGAAATATGAATAATGTGTTTTAGAATGTAAGTATGCCGAGTCGAAATATAGAAAAGATATATCTGCCAAACATGTACTATCATGCGTACAACCGTGGGGTAAACAAGCGGCGAATATTTTTGGATGACGAAGATTATAGCGTTTTTCTCAATTTGTTAAAACGCTACCTATCAGACAAGCCTGTTTCAGATAAAAAACGCCGAGAATACGTCTGGCTACACAATGAAATAGAACTCCTAGCATTCTGCCTAATGCCAAATCATTTTCATTTACTATTGTACCAAATTTCAGAATCCGCAATGACAACGTTATTACGGGGTGTTTGCACTTCATACACCGGGTATTTTAATAAAAAATATAATCGCATTGGTCATCTGTTTCAGGATCGTTTTAAGGCTTCAATGGTCACCAATGACGGATATCTGCATCATATTAGCCGCTACATCCATCGCAACCCGCACGATTACGCGAACTGGGAATATTCAAGCTACCCAAACTACCTTGGAAAACAGCAAGCAAGCTGGGTACAACCGGGCAGAATCGTAGATCTTTTTCCAAGCGTACCTGCATACATTGAATTTATGAACGACCATGACGACTATAAAGTAATGCTCGATACTATCACTGCTGAACTAGCAGACAAGTAGCCCTTGTTTCGAACGTTTCCAAGGAGGCTCCTTGGAAACTCTTGGAAACTACACTTTGCGGGATTGGGCGTGGGTGAGAGCGGCAGCGAGGGCGTCGGCGCAGTCATCGGGCTTTGGTGCTTCGGCAAGTCCGAGGTGTATGCGTACCATTTCTTGAATTTGTTTTTTATCTGCCCGACCATAGCCGGTGATGGCCATTTTTATCTGGAGCGGCGTGTATTCTGCTATTCCAAGATTATTTTGACTGCCGCATAGCAGGACGACACCCCTGGCCTGTGCCACCGTCATCGCAGTCGTGACATTACGCGCAAAAAAGAGTTTTTCCACTGCCATGTGTGTGGGTTTTGTCTGTGTAATGATGTCTGTTAACTCGTCATAAATTGTCTGCAAACGCACTACGTCGTCTTCGTGAGCTGGCGTACGAATCACACCAGCATCTACCAACTGCGTTTTTCCGCCCGTGACATCTATGACCCCAAACCCGAGTATGCCGGTTCCCGGGTCAATCCCCAGTATTCTCATTCGCTTTCACCTGGGATTCGGTTTTCTTCTCTGTGACCTTCACTTCGACTGGTTTTTTTTGCGGTCGGTAAAATATGGTCACCGGGGCAAGAAGCGCAGCCACAAGGCCAAGCCAAAATACCACGTTTACGACCGCATAGAATACACTAAACCGCTGAATATCATAGGTTGCACTTTCATAATTCCCCCGTTCGTACGACACAACCTCTTTCTCGGCAACGGTCGCCGGGAAGCCATACCATTTGCGTGTAAATTTCGCCGCGTCTTGTGTGCTAACCTGATTCGTCGCCTCGCCGTAGTAAAACCCTTTCGGAACATCAACCTGCCGCTGGCGTACAGGCACGAACGCTAATACCACAGATGTTATTGCCACAAGCGCCAAAAAACTTAGAAAAATAATTGTCGCCCGTTTGAACTCTTTCATACCAGCATAGTAGCACGTCACCCAGCCCAAAAACAGTGACTACGCGTGCATGTCTGACAGAGCTGATGCTCGAATAATATGTAGCATCTTTTCGTGAACAATTTCGTTGCATGACACAAGGAGGCCATTTGCAAATTCATCATATCGACGAGGACTACCAAATATGTCACTCGCAACTCCACCTGCCTCACTCACGAGAAGTGAAACTGCGGCGCTATCCCAAGGCGAGCCATACAGTAAGAACCCGGCTGCAAAATTACCTTTTGCAACTTGCCTTGCTCCGTACACGGCCGAAATAAAGTTGAACCCGCGCACATCAGCCGCATTCAGCCCTGTGACGATATCTCCGATAGAAACGGTTGGTTCGTGACTCCAAAGTCCACTTCCCTGCATTACATACTGGCCAGCCAAATCTTTCGTCTGGCTTGTACGAAGCGTTTTCTCGCCACAGAAAGCGCCACCATCCTTTGTCGCGAACATAAGTTCATCAAGATAAGGGTCGTACGTTACCGACACATACGGTTGCCCGTCATGCCGGTCGACCAAGGCAAGCGAAAATGTACTCACCGGAATACCGCAGCTAAACGGGCTGGTACCATCTATGGGGTCAACAACCCAGAGAAGCTCGCGTTGTGGTTCATAAGATGCTTCTTCACCAAGCACACCGTACGAGGGGAATTCACTCTTGACGCGCTCTATGACAAGGTCGTTAATTTGAGTATCGGCAACCGTTAGTGGTGTTAAGTCTTGTTTTTGTGTAATGGCGAGGTCGCTGGATCGAAAGTAGCGGCGCATGATCTTACCCGCCTCAAGCGCTAATGACTGTGCAAATTGAAGTTCTTTTTCGTACGCCACCGGGCTACCCCAGAAGGCCTTCGGCGATGTCGAAGTTGACGTGCGTATTTGCGACATCGTCGCAATCATCGAGTGCGTCCATGAGGCGCATAATTTTGCCGGCGGTGTCGGCATCGGTAACGTCCACGGTGTTATTTGGCACATAGGTTAGTTCTGCCTCGGTAATTTCGTAGCCGCGGGCCTTTAGTGCGTCACGCACCCGTGCTAGCTCCGTTGCCGCGGTGTACACCTCGCTCAACTCACCGTCTTCCTGCACATCTTCTGCGCCTGCGTCGAGTGCTTCCAACATGAACTCATCGCCCTTAGCTTTCACCACAATCAGCCCCTTGCGCGTAAACTGAAATGCCACCGCGCCCTTTTCGGCGATATTGCCGCCATGCTTACTAAACGCCAGGCGTACTTCCGGATAGGTGCGATTGATGTTGTCGGTTGCGACCTCGACCAATATGGCAACACCCCCGGGGCCGTAACCTTCGTAGAGCACTTCTTGCAGCTCTGCCGCAGACTTGTCTTTTATGCGGTCGATTGCCCGCTGGATGTTGGCATGCGGCATATTTGCCATTTTGGCTTTGTCTATGGCAAG
>JBASZU010000074.1:0-15367 GCA_049661165.1 Saccharimonadales bacterium (SeqCode) | reverse complement strand
GGTCCATACTATGGGAAGCTGGTCGGCGGCCGCCAGTATGCCCGCGCTAAAAAGCAGGGTATCACCCGGGAAAAAGAAACCGACCATCATACCGCTTTCGGCAAAAATGATGAGGAAGAGTATGAGTAGCCCGCCTGTGCGGACAATTTCCGTAAAATCAAGCATTACGGCTATTGTACCGCAGCTTCGTTTTTTGGCCTAACAGTGGTATACTAGGGTTCTGACTATAAAAGGAGAAATACATGTCGGATGCTATTACATTACTAGTAGAGCCGCGTGACACACTTGGTAAGGGTGTGAAGCGCCTAAGAAAAACAGGCGTTGTCCCTGCGGTCATCCATGACCACGGCAAAGATTCCATTCATATCCAGGCCGAATACCAGGCTCTGGCCAAGGCCTTTCATCAAGCAGGTCGTCACCACCCAGTAGAACTGAAAGTGGGTGACAAAAAATACACTGCACTTATCCGCAGTGTAGCGTTTGACCCACGCCTTGGTTCTATTACGCACGTTGTCTTTAACGCCGTGAGTGCAGACCAGAAGGTTGATGCCGAAATTCCTGTTGCGCCTCGGTACGCCGAAGGCAACGAAGCCAGTCCGGCTGAACGCGCTGGCCTCATTGTTTTGACTCAGCTAGATACCGTCGAGGTGAAAGCCTTGCCAAAAGATTTGCCCGACCAGCTAATCTATGACGCCGAAAAACTCGTAGCAGTTGGCGACCAGATAACCGTAGCCGACCTAGAAGTGCCGGCAGGTGTGGTTGTTGAGACAGAACCAAACCACTCGCTCGCAACCGTGTTTGAGCCAAGCGCACTCGCTGCGGCTAACGATGAAGCCGGCGGCGATGCCGAAGAAGCCGCTCCTGCAGCCGACGAAACCGCTGAAGGTGAAGCACCAGCTGCAGAAGCAGAAGCTCCCAAAGAGTAGTTTCACCTAGGATTTTAAAAGCCCCTCTGTTAAAGGAGGGGCTTTTTCACGTCATTTTCCGTTATTCTCCTTGGCTGGTCGTAATAAATTATTCCTTGTAGCCTTCGGCTTGTTTGCTGAATAGCTCGTGGTACAAACCGCCGTGTTTCATTAGCTGTGCATGGGTGCCTTGTTCGGCAATCTTGCCTTTGTCGAGAACTACGATACGGTGGGCGCGGCGAACGGTTGAAAACCGATGGCTCACGATAATGGCCGTTCGTTCCTGGTACCGCTCAAATATGTTATTGAAGATGTCGTATTCTGCCTTGGCGTCTATGGCCGAGGTCGGCTCATCTAGGATGAGCACTGGCGCATCCCGGTAAAATGCCCGTGCCAGCGCTACCCGTTGCCACTGCCCGCCGCTCGGCTCCACGCCTTTTTCAAAACTGCTGTTCAGCACTGTTTCCCAGCCGAACGGCAAACGATCGACCATCTCACGGACGTCGCTTTGTTCTGCTGCCGCCTCCAATTTTTTGCCATCAGGTGCTTGGGTAGCTTTACCGATCGATATATTTTCGGCAATGGATAATGGATAGGAATTGAAATCCTGGAATAGCGTCGCAATCCGCTCATACCATGACTCTATCGCAACATCACGAAGATCATGGCCGTCAATGAGGATGACACCTTTTGTTGGGGTATAAAAACGCAATAGCAGTTTTATCAGCGTCGTTTTGCCGGCGCCGTTTTCACCGACGAGCGCGAGATGCTCACCGGGTTCAATGGTGAAGGAAAGATTGTCGAAGACTTTTCGTTTTTTGCCAGGGTAATTAAAAGAAACAGCTTTAAATTCTATGCGTGGTACGCCATTACCTCCCAACTTTACCGCACCAGGCCGGTCAATTATTCGTTGCTCCCGCTCGCAAAGTTCGAAAAAGTCCTCCGCAAAAAGCAGCTGTTCCTGCATGCGGGATATGGAGCCAAAAACAGCATTCAACGCCCCGCCAACGCGGAGTAAGGCGCCGGACAGGAAGAAGTAGCGGTCAAGCCCAATGTGGCCAGCTAGAAATTGGCGCAGTAGTACAACGGCGCCAATGGCGGTACCACCTACTTCAAAGATTTTTGTCGGGAAAATGATCCGGCTTAGTCGCCGATAGGTTTTTTCCTGTGTATCATAGAACTCCCGGTTCATCCGCTCTATGCGCTCAACTACGTAGCGCCGCGCCTGCATACTCCGCAGCTCCATGACATTCCGCGCCTGGCGAAGCATCCACTCCAGTCCCCAGAATATATGGCGGTTATCGCCCTTCATATCCCAGACAAACCATTGCAACTTTTGTAAACGGTTTTCGGCAATCAGGCTAGGGAGAAGGAATAACGCCAGCACAAGCACAACCCACCAGCCTATTTGTGCGGCCACTGCAGTGATGGCCAGGAGGCGTACGAGTGAATAGCAAAGGTCTAAGACGGCTTCGGCTAGGTTTGGAATTTGCCAGGTGTAACCAGCGCCAACTTTATTGAGCTGATTCCGTACAGATGTATTGTCGTAGTCGGCTAGATCCAGTCGTGACACAGCGGACTGAAATTCGGTTGTTGCCCAGCGAACCATCTTGAAATAGACTAGCCGCCGCGCAGCACTCATCATCCAAAATCCAAGCGCAATCGCGACCGCGCAAGCAATATCAACCCACAGCCAAAACCAGATTTTTTCAGTCGGCTGTCCTGTGAGATAGCGCGCCAGCAAACTACCGAGTCGCGCCGTGGCATAAAGTGACAGCAGTGAGCCGACTATTTCCATAGCCGCGCCGGTGCTAAAACCAATCACGGCGCTCCGCCGTTCATGCCAGGTGAGCCGGAGTATCCGGATCCCCGTCCTGAAAGCGTGACGTGGTTTTTGATCGGTGCCGCTGGTGTCGCTTTGTCCCATATCGTTTTCCATAGTTTCTCTTAAGCTTCCAGCGCGAACGATCTCACAAAAGTATCAAGATTTATAAGAGGATTAACTCTTAACAGATTGAATGTCTTGCGCGGAGAGTTACTCATCTATAAACCCGCCACTTTGGTGAGCCCAGAGCTTCGCGTAGGTGCCATTTTGTTCCAGGAGCTCGCTGTGGGTGCCTTCCTCAACAATTCGCCCTTCGTCCATAACAATTATTCTATCCATGTGCCTGAGCGTACTCAGCCGGTGGGCTATGGCAATCACAGTTTTATGTTGCCACATGTTTTCAAGAGCTTTTTGAATATGACGCTCACTTTCGCTATCAAGCGAGCTTGTTGCTTCATCGAGCACAAGAATTGGGGCATCACGTACGATTGCTCGGGCAATGGCAATTCGTTGTCTTTGGCCGCCACTTAGTTTTACGCCACGTTCGCCTACCAACGTATCGTAGCCCTCGCTCAGTTTCGATATGAATTCCTCTGCCTCTGCGTCTGTGGCAGCATGGCGAATATCTTTTTGCGAAACCTCACGACTTGCAGCGTAGGCAATATTATCTGCTATGCTACGGTGAAAAAGCGTTGTATCTTGGGGTACAAAAGCAATATGTTCTGCTACCGAACCGCTTGTGACGGGTTTGCCGTCAAAATAAAAGGTGTTGGTCGGCACATCGTAGTGGTCAAGCAGCAGTTTCGTAATAGTGCTCTTGCCGCTACCGCTCCTTCCGACAATCCCGAGTTTTTCGCCCTGTTTTAGGGTGAAGGATATGTTGTAAAGAACGGTCGTGTCTGACTTATCGGGATAAGCGAATGACAGATTACGCACTTCAAAGCTGTCTTCGAACTTGGCGGGCTGTATATCTATAGCGTGACTTTCTTGGCCGACGACACTATTCCCAAACAAATAGGTATGTGCCTCGTCGGTTTTGGCCATGGTTAGGCCAAATTGCGATATGTTGTACACTGCGTCCCATACCGTTGTGGTGAAGAGCAGCGCCGTTGAGAGGACTGTCGTAAATTCGGCCAAGGTAATACTACCATTCAGGAAAAACATAAGGTTCATTATGACCACGACGGGCCAAATAAAATCACGAACAAACACCGACATACTTCCCCAAAATATGATTATCCATAAAATTGCCCGGCGGCTGGCGGTGATGGTTGCATCACGGTGGTGAGCTATGGTGCGTATTTCTCTGGCCTCAGTGCGAAATGCTTTCACACTCGAAAAGTTAGCAATTGCGTCTATGACATGTCCGTTTTTTGTCGCGTTTGTATCTGTCTCGACCTTTTGGTAGCGCATGCTTTTTTTCAAGGTATAATTCCCAACCAAGAACATACAGCTGATGCCGGTGGCAAAAACGACGCCGGTTTGCCAATTGATTGAGCTTAATATGAAAAATATGGCAACGAGGCTAATGAATGAACTCGTGTAGTTAAATACCGTTTGGTCGAGGAGCGTGTGGAACTCTGTTCGCAGTGTCGATATGTAGGAAGATACTTTGCCGGTAAACTTATCGACGAAATACGGATAGGGTTTTGTTATCACCGCCTGAAACAAATGTGTTTCGTAGCGAAAACTAAGCGGGTTCACAAAATGCCGGTACGCAAATTCACCAGCTCGCCACGTAAGGTTGTGGCCTATGCTGCACGCAATAAGCATCCAGGCATAAAACCAGGCATCATGTGTACTAACCGGATTTTGAGCAGCTGCTCCAACGAGTTTCCCTATGAAAACTGGTATAAACATAAGTAACCCAGCCGAAAAAAGCATAATGCCCATGGTCAAAAAAATGCCCCACCGGTATGGCCGACAAAATACAATCAGCGAGCGCAGCGAAATAAACCGATTGGTCGCTTTTTTACTCATCTATAAACCCTCCACTTTGGTGCGCCCATAGTTTCGCGTAGGTGCCCTTCCTTGCTAGAAGGGTTTTATGCGGTCCTTCTTCGACTATTTTGCCGTTTTCCAGTACAACTATTCGGTCCATTTTTTGAATGGTACTTAACCGGTGGGCGATGACAATAGCCGTGCGACCTTCCATAAGCTTCCACAGTGCGTCTTGAATGAGCACTTCGCTTTCACTGTCGAGTGCACTCGTTGCTTCGTCGAGGACGAGTACGGGGGCGTCTTTTAGCATGGCTCTCGCTATTGCAATCCGTTGGCGTTGCCCGCCGCTCAGCTTCACGCCGCGTTCACCGACGAGTGTGTCGTAGCGCACTGGCAGTGTGCGTATAAAGTCATGAGCATGGGCGTGTTTGGCGGCTCGTTTTACGGCCGCATCGTCTGCTCCAAGGTTACCGTACGCAATGTTTTCACGAATGCTACGGTGAAAAAGCAGAGGTTCTTGCGGAACATAGGCAATAACACTATGAAGGTCCTCTTGTGTAATGTGCGACACATCCTGACCATCTATAGTAATGGCGCCGTCCTGAATGTCGGAAAAGCGGAGCAGTAAGCGGGTAAACGTTGTCTTACCGGAGCCGCTGTGCCCAACAAGACCAATTTTTTCACCCGGTTCAATAGAGAGGCTAAATTTTTCAAACAGTGCGTCATCGGCGCCGCTATGAATGAAGGTGACATCACGAAACTGGATAGCGCCGGTGCGTATGGTAAGTGGTTCTGGTACGCGAGGGTCTTCAACGCTTGATTTCTGTGTGAGCTTTACGGCCATTTCCTGTGCGTCGCTGAGAGCCCGGTTGTAAGACCGTAGCGTTGCGTTACCGAACTCAAAGAGCTGCTCGGCAATCGTAGCAGTGTAGCTAAAAATGAGGAAGGCCGTACCCACGTTTGCACCGTGGCTCACCACCGAAACGAGTGCAACCACAAGCGCACCACCAATGATGATTCGGTTCATAACGCCCATGATGTTCATTTGCCGCTGGTGTGCACGGGCAAATTGCCGCACGTACCGGCGTGTCGTATCGGTGGCTTTGTGAAAACGGTCGACTTCATATGACTGTCGGGCAAAGCTTTTTATGACGCCTATGTTGGTAATGGCGTCGGCGAGCTGCCCCGTTTCTTTACTTTCGGCAGCAGCAGCGCGTGACAAGTGCGCAAATATGCCTCTGGCGAGCAGCATAGACACTGCCATAAAAAGCACAATTAATACAACCAGAAACACCGAATATAGCGGTGCTTTTGGTGCAAGAATGAGGGTTGCCCATACAAACCCCCAAAGCATGGGGTACACCTGGTAAATAGTACTGTCTTGTATGCGAATATACCCATTTATGAGCTTATTGGTTTGCGACACGAGCGACCCGCTGAAGTTATTCGCATGAAAATCAAGACTTTGGCGCATCATGTGCCGGAAGACGTGCTCAGAAATGTCTTGGCGAACGTTTTGTTCGAGCCGCCACATAAAATAATCTATTCCGCGCCACAAACCAATCCCGACAAGGAGCACCACAAAATAGAGGAGTATTTCATCCCCAAATGTTGCCCATAGCCCTGTGGTTGGGTGTTTTAGGGTAAGCTGGTTTATGACGTTTGCGAGTATAAGTGGCGGTATGTAGCGCCCAAAGAGGGAAGTTAGCGGCATAACAAGCACCACGCCCCACATGTAGCGCGGGTACCGTAGAACGCACTGTACGTAGTAGCGCAGTGCAATTCTCATGCCAGTTTGTTTTGCTTCAGATTTTTTCATAGGGTACGACCCTCCAGGTGTCGACCGTGCTTATTCTAGTATAGGTTGTTTATGCGTGAACACGTAGTGTTCAGTGCGAGTTTAGACGAGAATATCGTACGCGGTAATGGCGCCGGTATTTGGTGTCTGTAGTCTGTCTATCATGGTGTAAGCGCCCTTTCCGTTACGGTTTGTAATTCGTACAACTATACTACCACTGTTAATAAAATGCAACAACAAAATGAAGTGAAACCTATATCTGTTAAATTTTCATCCCAGGTGATTTATGTAGACACAAGCGAAGTGTCTTTCAATAGTAAAATGAGCCGCAAACCGAGCGCCAGCGAAGGCTTTCGGGCAGGAGGAGCGCCGCTGCCGGATTTATTCCGGCTCTGCGAGGAGTACAAGAGTCCTCCTTTAAGATTCTTCTTGTATGCGGAAGACTTTTTCTTCGGCCGTTATAGGGTGGCCCGCCATGCGTTCCAGGTGTTTAAGACGCTCCTCGGTCTCGACTTCGTAAGTCTGCAGGCGTGATTCTATGACTTCAAGTTCGTGGTGCAGTGCTGCAATTTCATCTGAATCGTTGTGAGTGTGTTTTTTTGTGTGTTTTGGTTTTTCTGTGTCGGTGTTGTTTGGTTCGGTTTTGCTATTGTCTGTCTGGTGGTCAGACCCGTGAGGAATGTATGTGATGCCGAGAAACCCATCCGCGTCGTCATCGTGTGTCATGGGTACATTGTACGGTATAATAGACCCATGGAAAAGATTTTGCTTTACTATAAATTTACCCCAATCAAAGACCCAGAAATGCTCAAACTGTGGCAAAAGACATTGTGTGATTCGCTCAACTTGCATGGGCGCATACTGGTGAGCTCTCAGGGCATAAACGGCACAGTGGGCGGAGACATAGAAGACCTTAAGGCGTACGTAAAGAAGACAAAAGAATTTCCTGGCTTCAAAGACATACTGTGGAAATGGAGTGAAGGTGGGCGAGACAACTTTCCGCGTATGAGCGTGAAGGTTAAAAAAGAGCTGGTCGCGTTTGAAACGTGGGATGAAATACAGGTTGACGAAAAAGGCGTTGTTGGCACTGGGCCGCACCTAAAGCCGCACCAGGTAAATGAAATGGTCGAAAGATATGGTAACGACGTTGTGTTCTTCGATGGGCGCAATCAGTACGAGGCTGCCGTAGGTCGTTTTAAAAACGCAGTCGTGCCCGACACGCGCACCTCACGCGATTTTAAGCGGGAGCTAGAGAGCGGTAAATACGATGAGCTAAAAGACAAAAAAGTCATTTCCTACTGTACGGGCGGTGTACGCTGCGAACTACTGAGCGCCATGATGAAACAGCGCGGCTTCAAAGATGTCTACCAGATAGACGGCGGCATCGTAAAGTACGGCGAAGCTTACGGCGACGATGGGCTGTGGGAGGGAAATCTCTACGTATTTGACGGCCGCATGGGGATGAACTTTAGTGACCATGCCAAGGTAATCGGCCAGTGCATTCACTGCAAAGGCAAAACCAGTAACTACGAAAACTGTGCGAACCCCGCTTGCAACGACCTCGTCCTCATCTGCGAACCCTGCAAGCGCGACCCCAAAAAGCTGTACCACACGAAAGACTGCGAGAAGAAACATCATGAAAAAACACCAGCTTAAAATCCTCATTCCGGTGGCATATTGCATCGCATCGCTTACCCTTTTCTATGTCGTGGTTCGCAGCGGCGTTACTGCCGTGCAGATTGTTGGCATAGTACTGGCAGTGACTGCATTTGCCCTGTGGATTACCGCCCGCGTCCAGCTCGCCAATAACTTTTCCATAGGTGCTCATGCAAATGAACTCGTCACAACGGGTCTATATGCCAGATTCAGGCACCCGGTGTACTATTTCTCTATCTTGGCGCTCATCGGCATCACATTGGCTGTGGCGAACTATTACCTCTTCGGCGCCGTAGTAGTATTGATTATCTTGGAAATGAGCAGAATAAGAGCCGAAGAACGAAAGCTGCACGATGCTTTCGGCAAACGGTACGAAGTCTACAAGAAAAACACCTGGTTTTAAGCAAGGGCCTGATTGAGTAGATCACAAAGGATATAAAAAGAAAACGGGCTGGCCTCCGCTATCCAGCAGTGGCGTCCCGTTTCTGCTAAAAATAGTAGCAAAACTAGCGCGCAAAGTCAATATGCTTCTCTTCGCGTGTGATGACAATAAGATGACGCAGTTTGCGTGTGAGCTGAAATTGTCTACTCGCTTCAGCGAGGAGCTTCTTAGTTGGCACCCTACCATCCATCCCTCTAAGGTCGAGAATAATATGCTGGGATTGGCGCAGAGCGGCGCGTAAGTTATTTTCGATAGTTCGAGAGCTTTTGCCGCGCGGGCATTTGATCTCCCATTTCTGGCCAGCCATCTCAATATCGGGTGTTTTAGCGCCAGATTGTCTGCGCGGGAGTAAAAAAGTTACATCTTCGTATAAATGCAGTGCAATATAATCCGCCGCACGTTTTTCTTGGACGCTCACAAATACACCTGGCGGGACGATAATGGTGCCGACTTTTCGCATGATGCATAGTAGTCTATCATGGAGTCAGTGAAAAAAGATAAAATCCGCAGAAAGATACGAGCGCGATGATGCACAGCGAAGTGCAGCACGATAGTGAGACGTTGGCGGAAGGGCAGCAGGTGTTTACGGCCTGTGCGTTCATATGGCGTGAAGAAAACGGGGTGAAGCAGGTGTTTTTGGCGCGCCGTGCTGCTACAAAAAAGTTCTTGCCAGGCGTATGGGAACTGCCTGGTGGGCACATAGACTACGGCGAAGATATGCGTGAGGGGCTAGCGCGCGAGGTCATGGAAGAATTTGGTATGCACGTACATATTGGCGAAGTGCTGGATGCATTTACCTACCTGAACGAAGTTAAAAAATCGCACTCCATAGAAGTAATTTACTTTGCCCAGTTTACCGATCCGCTAGAAAACATTACTCATAACCCAGAAGATCATAGTGGGTTTCGCTGGTTTGCTGAAGACGAGTTAGTGCAATCATACGCAGGCCCCAAAGACGCAAATGACCCCGAAATTATTGCCATCAAAAAAGGTTTTGCTAAACTTGAAAGAATACAATGAAACAAAGATGGCTAGGGCTGTCTAACGATACAAAAGGGGTTGTCACGGGGCTTCTGTCGGCGTTTTTCTTTGCGAGCTACCTTGTGATTAACAGATATATTTATACAGAGTTTAAAGTAGATTCCCTAGCATTTGCATTTCTTTTCAATGCTCTCGCTGGTATATATGCCGGCCTGGCATTAATGCAAAGATACAATCAAAGAAAAATGAGAAGCGTTTGGCAGGACCGTTACAAAATATTACTCCTCTGTACCTATGGTCTATTGGCTATGTTATTACTTTTGATAGGTCAGCGGTATACCACTTCTATACACGCGTCGTTGCTTGTGACGGGTAGTATTGTTGCCACAATGGTGTTTTCTACTTTATTCCTTAAAGAAAGTATAACCACACGGCAAAAATGGTGGGTAGTTGGTATGTTTGTGGGACTTTATGTTGCCATCGTGGGTGTGCAAGCCATAAGCCTTCTTAGCGGCGACCTGATTATCCTAATTGGCGTTATATTTTTCGGGCTAGGAAACGTATTATCAAGAAGCTTAATGCAAAGACATGATTCCGCTATCATCCCAGATTTACGGGTTTTTCTTGTAGCGGTGATTGCGGGCTTGGTGTATGTATTGTTCTTTCATTCAATAAATATCTTCTCATTAGTCGGGCTGTGGACAGTCGTATCTTCGCTATGTTTCTGGCTGACCATGAGAAGCTTCGCAGTCACTGTTCACTTAGTGAATGCGAACCACGCGATTGTACTTGTAAATGCGCAGATAGTACCGGCATCACTTGCTGGTGTTTTTCTGCTGAACGAACACTACAGTTTGGAAAAATTTGTTGGTTCGGTGATTGTTCTCGTATGTATTTACTTCATAACGTGGAGAGGCAGGGAATAATGCCGCATATACACACAGTACCAGGGCAGCACGATATTACGGTGAGCGCGTACATTATCCGTCGTGATGGTGATGACTGGAAATGTTTGGTGCACATGCACCGCAAGGCAGGCAAACTTATGCAGGTGGGCGGCCACGTCGAACTAGACGAAACGCCATGGCAAACACTCATGCATGAAATTCGTGACGAAAGTGGCTACCAAGTGTCTGAGCTAAGTGTATTACAGGTTCTGCAGCCGCCTCATTTGGAGACTGCTGTGGTGCATCCTGCACCCTTTTCTTCAAACACGCACAATGTTGGCAACGGCCACTTTCATTCCGACTGGTGTTACGGCTTTGTCGCGGCCGACAGGCCGAGCGGCATCGTCGCGAGCGGAGAATCGACAGATGTTCGCTGGTGTACCCTAGCCGAGCTACGCAGTCTTGCCGAGCAAGACATATGTTTGTACGACATCATCGATTTATATGAATTTTTGGTAAGCAACGTAAATAGCTTTCAGCAGTACTCTTGCGCGCAATACTCGCTCGAAAAGCCTGCTCAGGGCGAAACGGTCATCCCATGAAAGGGCTGCGCCTGACACGGCTCGGAGACCCGTTGCTCCGGCAGGTTGCGCGTGAACTAACGGCCGCAGAAATAAAATCAAGTGAAATTCGGCACCTTATAACAGATATGCTTGCAACAAATGAGGTAAAAAGCGGTGTGGGACTTGCCGCGCCTCAGGTTGGTGTGCTGGTGGCGCTTGCCGTTATAGACATTCGGCCAACGAAACATCGTCCGAAGGCTGAACCGTACCGAAGCGTCGTAGTCAATCCGCGGTTTACTGGTGTAGGCCGGAGGGTGCGCACATGGGAGGGATGTCTTAGCGCTGGAAGTGGTAGTACCGTTTTATTTGGTCAAACACTGCGGTACAAGCGCATCCAGGCGCAGTGGCTCGATGAAGGCGGAAGGGCACATGACGAAGAACTCTCGGGCTTAGTGGCGCACGTTTTTCAGCACGAAACCGAACACCTACAAGGAGTTCTATTTGTAGACAGAGTGCAAGATACTAAAACATTTATGGTAGCGAGTGAATACCGCAAAAGAATTCTAAAAAAGGCTTCTTTAGGTCAAGACAATACCGTATAATCGCCATAAAATAGCAATAGCAAAGGAGTATGCATGCGGTCAAAAAAACTGTGGATTGTGGCAGGAGTTCTCTTGGTCATGACAGGAGGAGCGTTATGGTTATTTGGCGGGAATTCTCCACAAGATCGCTTGAGCCAAGAAGACTGCACCAGTTATGAGCAATATGATGAAAAAGGTGGCTCTTGCTATTACGACTGTGAAACAGATGAAGAATGCGCGGCGATTGAGCAGAAGATAAATGCCGAACTTGATAGCTATTTTGAGGGCTCTCAAGCAAAAGTAGCTCCGACAAAACCCAAGCCTCAGCCTGCTGTCGAGCAACCCCAAAATACAAACGACCAACCCACTAAACAGTACACGCTCGAGGAAACCGGCTCGGACACGCGGGGCAAAGTATATACGGTCACTACATCGCAGGAGCTTTCGCCGCAACCAGGTAGCCGTGATGCTGAACTATGGCAGTTATTCACCCGGGTAGCGAGCAAGCAAACCATCAGCGAAAGGTTGCTGACTTTTGAGGTATTCGATGATGCAAATAACGACAGCGCAGCTTCTGTGTGGCAAAGTCAAGATAACTCGGCCAAATGGCACATGAATGTCAACGCTGCGTTTATGGACGACCGAAAGGACCTTATACATACCATGGTGCACGAGTTTGGTCACATTGTCACCCTCAACACGACTCAGGTAGAACGAGTGAGCGGGAGCTGCCCTAGGTTGGAAATACCCGAAGGTTGCACAAAAGCAGGGTCTTACCTAGCAAATTTTGAGTCTCGTTTCTGGGCCAAATATGGTTCCAGCGTCCCAGGTAATTACGGCGACAACCAAGACGAAGTTACGACATTTTACCAAGGCAAAGAAGATGCTTTCGTTACCGAATATGCCGCCACAAACCCCATTGAAGACTTGGCGGAAACGTGGGCGTACTTTGTACTGCGCTCAAGGCCGACTGACACAAGCGAAAAAAGCCAGAAAATACTCTCACTCTACGACTATCCCGAACTGGTCCAGCTGCGTGACCGCATACGGGCAAATGTAGGCAACGAACTGACGCAGCGCAATTTGATGAAGCGTTAGAAAAGATTAGCTTTTATTCGAAGTGCAGTTTGTACGAAGCGGCTAGTTTATCTTTGTAGCTTGCATCTACACCGTCTAGGTTGACGCCAGACAGCAGGAATACGACATTACTATTCCGAACATAAAGTTGCTGGTTCGCTTCTTTGCTACCGTCCGTGCGGTTTCGTGACCAGAAAAAGGCTTCATCGCCCACACCAGACTTATCTTCCTTCAGGTAATAAACGGTGTCGCCGTATTTTTCGGTGCTGCGTATGCTATTCATTTCAGTTTTGGCGGCAGCCTCATCGGCGTACTGCCGGTAGGAAATAACGAACGTCACGCCCTTACCACTGTCTGTTTCGTTGTAATCGCACTCAAATTGTTTTGTGTTTGGTCCGGTTATCTCGCTGACTTTTGCGGTGATATTGTCGGAGTCAGTAAAAGTAACACCCCACACTGGCGCCAGCTCTGCAAATGTGTACGTCGAGCAATCGGCTAGCTCCCCAACAGCTTTAAACGGAATCTTTGGTGAGTCTGAAGTGGTGGTATTTTTTTGCTGACTTGCTGAGCTTTTGTTTGAGCTGTCTGTCTTGGCGGTATCTTTATTCATGAGCATAAAGCCTGCTCCACCCACGACAACCACCACGGCAATAATGGAAAGTAATATCTTTGGTTTCATAGTTCCTCCTCTTACTTACTAAATACCATGCTAGCGTATTTGCTGAGAAATAGTAAGTAAGAATTCTCGCAGATGTTTTACTCGTGCAAGCTGTATAATGAGTGCTTAATTGGCATAGGCATGAGAACTCAGAACGGAACAAAGTTATGAACATGTTCGCCCCGCATAGCGCTCAGTCGGTTGAAGAATATCTTGCGGCAGTACCTCCGGAACGAAGCGAACTCGTTAATATGCTGCATGAGTTTATACAGCAGGCGGCACCAGAACTGCGACCGCACTTTGCGAATAACATGATTGGTTATGGCAGTTTTCCATACCGCGACTATAAAAAACAGCTCATAGAGTGGCCGGTCGTAGCACTCGCAAACCAGAAAAACTACGTGAGCATTTATGTCTGCGCGGTTGTAGATGGACGGTACGTTGCAGAAACTCACAAGTCGGAACTGGGTAAGGTTAGTGTAGGAAAAAGCTGCATTCGTTTTAAAAAAGCCGAAGACATTAACTTAGACGCGCTGATGAAAGTCATCCAAATAGCTGCCAAAAATCCGGGCTTCGAGAGGCCGGTATGACGGTGAAAGACACTGTCGGTACCTATATAGCTGAGTTTGATGGTGAGACGCGGCGTCGGCTTGAGCAAATGCGGCAGATTGTTAGAAGTGCGGCGCCAGAAGCCGAGGAGTCGATTGCGTATGGTATGCCGGCGTACAAACTACATGGCAAACCGTTGGTTTACTTTGCGGGATATGAAAACCATATCGGGTTTTATGCAACACCAAACGGTCATGAGGCCTTCAAAGCTGAATTTGCAAAGTACAAACAAGGTAAGGGTTCGGTGCAATTTCCTCACAACCAACCACTGCCTGTTGATCTTGTGAGACGAGTGGTTTTATATCGCGTCAAGCAATTAACAGTACAAAAAGGAGGGATATGAAACAGTCAAATAAAGTATGTACCTGCGACTGCGACCACCATCGTGGCAAAAATAACGCCAAGTACAATCATGGCGGCAATGCCGTGTATAGTCTCGGACTAATAGGTGCGGTTGTATATTACGTCTCGACGGCTGGCGGTTTCTGGGTCGGTGTGCTCGGTGTGTTCAAAGCCATCGTCTGGCCAGCTTTTGTCGTCTATGAACTCATGAAGATGCTGCAGATGTAGTGCAGACTAGAGCTATCTAGATGTCTTCCAGCGCTCGAGATGGGGAAGTTGTTTCTGAGCCAGCCAGCGCATCAGTCGGCCGCTGCCATTTTCGACCAGTGCTATGTCGACGATTGTTTTCATCTCATCGAGCGTGCAATCGGGTCCAATAAACGCACCATTTTCGTAGCAGAGGCTGCACCATTTCTCACTTTTGCTACCATCCTTTTCGCTACCACGGCAGTCGCCGGCTTTTTTGGTTATTAGCGGCATCCCGCAGCTTTGACATTGTTTACTCATATTGTTTACCTCCTACGCTACTGATTATACTCTTGGCAGATTCGGCACTAAACTCCCATATTTATGACCCGTGACCTAGTCACTTTTTCTGGCAAAATCGAGTGATAATGAATTGATACAGTAGCGTTTGCCGGTGGTTTCGTGTGGGCCATCGTCAAAGATATGGCCGAGGTGGCCCCCGCAGTTACTACAGGTCACTTCTGTACGCTGCATACCATGACTAGTGTCGTCGGTGAACTCAACACTGCCTGGCAGCGCATCGTCGAAACTCGGCCAGCCGCAACCAGAGTCGAATTTGTTGTCTGATGTGAACAAGGGCGTGTTGCAGTCGGCACAAGTATAGGTGCCATTTTCGTTAACGGCGAGGAATTTGCCGCTAAACGGTGCCTCAGTTGCTTTGTCACGGAGTACCGCAATTTGCTCACGGCTTAGACTAGGATTTACGGGCTGTTTCATATGCATAGTATACTAACCTCAGTTCGACATAAGCCAGCCGCCTAGGCTGGCAGTAACAACGGCTCCGTCAGGAGCTGCTGTTCTGTATTGCTAAAGTGTAGGCTCGGCTTCTTTGGCTGCAATTGGTATGCAATGAGAC
>JBASZU010000073.1:0-5198 GCA_049661165.1 Saccharimonadales bacterium (SeqCode) | reverse complement strand
AAGATTACCCGGCCAAGCAGCCCGCCGTTCAATATCAACAAGGCCATAGACGAGCTGTTCAAAAAAGAGTTCGATGTCTACCGTGAGCAGAAAAAACCACATCCGCTCATGAAACAGTTTGGTGTCGATGCTGTGCCGTATACACATAAAGACCTCAATACGTGGCGACATAACTTTACAGGGGTGACTACCCTACATGCGCCGACAAACCTGCACGTCTTTGGCGCGGTGGACGATGTGTGGGTGAACCCGGCAGGTGAACTCATGGTGGTTGACTACAAAGCCACCGCAAAGGCCGAGCCGGTAAAAGCACTTGGCCCAGAGGGTGGCTGGCAGGATATGTACCGTCGGCAGATGGAAATTTACCAGTGGTTACTTCGGCAAAATGATTTTGCGGTGAGCGACACGGGCTATTTTGTGTACGCCACCGGCAACCCCGGCAAAGATGCCTTTGATGGCGTAGTCGAGTTTGAAACACACGTGTTCCCGCACACGGGCAAGAGCGACTGGGTAGAGCAAACTCTGCGCGATATGAAGACTTGTATGGAAAACGACGACATGCCTGCCATCGGCACGGCTGCCATGGGTGGCCCCTGCGAATTCTGCTCCTACGCCCGCTCCCGCACTAGCCTGACACTTCTGGCTCTTCAGAAAAAAGGCAGGTAACATATATGTTGACTTTAAAGTCACTTTGGAGTAACTTTAAAGTATGAATAGTCCACAGTTTATTACAATCCAAGAGGTTCGACGCAATCTACCCCGTGTGTTGCGAGATATTGCTGCGGGTAGAAGCTACACGGTTATTTCTCGTTCTGAGCCGATTGTAACGCTACAGCGTACAAAAACTGATGATGCGCCCTACGAAGCGACAAGTGCGATGGAGCGCATGCTTGCTGCTGGGGCAGAGGCTCGAAAACAATCAGCCGCGAGCTCGACTCGTTTGCCCAAGGACGTTTCGTACAAAGAACTTTATGCCCAAGACATGGCGAAGAAATATGGTGTACATTGATACGAATATCGCTCTCGAGGTACTCCTGGAAGAACGGGCGGCGCAGGAAGCAGTCATTGCCTATCTGTCGAGACAGGACAAGGTGTATATGAGTATGCTTACCGTGCACCATGTGTGGCATTTTGGCCGCAAGGTGGGTATAGCGGATAGTGTGCTGGCGGATTTTGTGGGTGCAGCTGGACTTATTCCATTGCTGCCGGAAGATTATGTTTGGGCGCGGAAGCATGAAGCGGGCAGAGACTTTGAAGATGCACTTCAAGTAGCAGCCGCTCTCAGAGCGGGCGTGAGTGTATTTGTGACGCTCGACCAGGTACTCGTACGGGCGTACGACGGAAAGGTCGGATTTGCCTTTTTGAACCCAGCTGCTCTTAACTCTTAACCCGTAACTCTGTATACTAGTTCTATGCTAGACATACAATTTATACGGGAGAACGCCGAGCTGGTACAGCGGAAGGCGCATGAAAAAGGCTATAAAAATGTTGACGTGCAGTCTTTGCTAAAGGTGGACGAAGAGCGACGCGCTCAGCTGACGGCGGTTGAGGAGTTGCGAGCTCAGCGTAATGCTCTGACCGATTCTATGAAAGGCCAAAAGCCTTCTGTGGAGCAAATAGAGCAGGGTAAAAAGCTCAAAGACGAAATTGCCCAACTTGAAAATGAGCTGAAAGCTACAGAGGAAAAATGGCAATCCCAGATGCAAATGGTGCCAAACCCTACGTTTGATGATGTACCACTGGGCGGCGAGGAAGACAGTGTAGAAATAAAGCAGGTTGGGGCGCAGAACAAAGGCGCAGCAGACCACCTGGACTTTGCCGTTGCGCGTGACTGGGTAGATTTTGATCGGGGTGCCAAGGTGGCCGGCGCAAAGTTTTACTACCTCAAGGGCGACCTGGCGCTACTGGAAAACGCTATTACCCAGTTTGCACTCGACTTTGTGCTAAAAAAAGGCTTTACCTACCTGACGGTGCCGCACATGGTGAGTAGTCGAGTGGCTATGGGTGCGGGGTTCTCGCCGCGGGGCGATGAGAGCGGTAACGAATACTATGTAGAGGGTGAAGATTTGACGCTCATCGGCACAGCCGAAGCACCGCTGACCGGTTACCATGCCGACGAAATTATCGACGAAGACAAACTGCCGCTGAAATACGTTGGCTACAGCCCGTGCTACCGCCGTGAGGCAGGTACATACGGCAAGCACACACGGGGCTTATTCCGTGTACACCAGTTTAATAAGCTCGAAATGTATATATTTTGTGCGCCGGAACAGAGCCGGGACATGCACGAGTTTATACTAGCTACAGAGGAAGAACTGTGGCAAGCGCTTGGTATACCGTATCATGTTATCAACATTGCGGCAGGTGACTTGGGTGCGCCAGCGGCTAAAAAATACGATGTAGAGTACTGGTCGCCGGTAGACCAAAAGTACCGCGAGCTGACGAGCTGCAGTAACTGCACCGATTTTCAGGCGCGTAACCTAAACATTCGCGTTCGACGTAAAGATGGCAAAGTGGAAGTGCTGCACACGCTGAATGGCACGGCCGTATCTCTGGCGCGCTCGCTCATTGCTGTCATAGAGCATTACCAAACAGAACGTGGTACACTGGAAATACCAAACGTGTTACGCCCGTACATGGGCGGCAGAACTGAGATATAAACGGTAGATAAAGAAGGAGTCACATGATTCACACCGTCAGCGCGGAGGGTTTTGACCTGAGCCCAAAATTGCAGAAATATGCCGCGGGGAAGATAAAAGATATAGAGAAATACGTTCCGCGCAAGGCTCGCGAAGCGGCGGTGCTGGCTGTTCACTTCAAAGAAGCAAAAAAAGGTCAGGATAAAACCTGTACTTTAGCATTGCAGCTCCCGCATGGCACGTTGGCCGCCAAGGAAACTACTACGCACATGTATGCAGCATTTGACATAGCGGTAGTTGAAATTCGCCGTCAACTGGCAGACTACAAAGGAAAACATAGCAAATATGGTTTACGACACCGCCTAATTCGGCGGCTAAAACGAGAAAAAGCTATCGCCTGAAACAGTACGCGTTGTAGACGGAAATGTGCGAGACGTATAGAACTTCCTTTTTCCACTCGCATCCCTAAAAAAAACAGGGTACAATAGTGTTTGACGAATTACTGATGTATGTGGAGGTACAGAAAAGTCTATGAATAGAGTTTTAAAGCGTATTCTGGGTGACCCGCAGGCCAAAACTATCAAGCGCCTGAGGAAACGTGTGCGGGTTATTAATGAGCTCGCGCCGAAGTACGAAAAAATGACCGACAAACAGCTCCGTGAGCAGACAGATAAGCTGCGCGCACGGCTTAAGAAAGAATCTCTGGACGGTATACTGCCCGACGCATTTGCACTGGTACGTGAGGCCGCGACGCGTACGCTCAAACAGCGTCATTACGACGTACAGCTTATAGGTGGTATGGTTCTGCACGAAGGCAATGTGAGCGAAATGAAAACCGGTGAAGGTAAGACGCTTGTTGCAACTGCGCCGATGTTTTTGAACGCGCTCGGCGGCAAAGGCGCGCACCTGGTGACGGTGAACGATTACCTTGCGCAGCGCGACGCCGGCTGGATGGGTCAGGTGTATCATTTTCTCGGTCTTTCGACCGCAGTAATCAAGGCCGACCACTCGTATTTATTCGACCCAAAGTACGTCAATGAAGAGCACGAAGATGAGCGTTTTCGGCACCTCAGACCATGCACGCGACAAGAGGCCTACGCGGCGGATATAACCTACGGCACCAACAACGAATTTGGCTTTGACTACCTGCGCGACAATATGGTTCGTGAGACAGACCAGCTTCGGCAACGTGAACTGAACTTTGCCATTGTCGACGAGGTTGACTCCATACTTATAGACGAAGCACGGACCCCGCTGATTATTAGTGCGCCAAGTGTCACGCCAGGCAATGCCTATGCGCAGTTTGCAAAAACGGTACGCCAGCTGACCGCCAAGCACTATGAAGTTGACGAAAAGCGGAAAACAGTGGTGCTGAACGACCTGGGCGTCGACAAAATTGAGAAAGTGCTCGGTATAGAAAATCTGTACGGCAGCGATAACATCCGCACCCTGTATCACCTAGAGCAGGCACTGAGAGCGCAGACGTTGTTTAAGCGCGACAAAGACTATGTGGTGACAAATGACGGAGAGATTGTCATTGTCGATGAGTTCACTGGTCGCTTGCTGGCGGGGCGTCGGTACAACGAGGGGCTTCACCAGGCTATAGAGGCAAAAGAAGGCGTCGAAGTGCAGGAAGAGTCCATGACACTTGCAACCATTTCGTTCCAGAACTATTTCCGTCTCTACGATAAGCTAGCCGGTATGACCGGTACGGCTATGACTGAAAGTGAAGAGTTTCATCAGATTTACAAGCTCGATGTCGTCGAGATTCCGTCTAACCGCCAAATCATTCGAGATGACCGCAGTGACCGGATTTACCGGAACGAGTCCGCCAAGTTTAAGGCAATCGTCCGTGAGGTGAAGGAATTGCACGAAAAGGGGCAGCCAGTACTTATTGGTACTGTTTCTATAGAAAAGAATGAAAAACTTGGTGGCATGCTCACCAAAGCAGGTGTGCCGCATCAGGTTCTGAACGCAAAAAATAACGAACGCGAAGCGAAAATAGTGGCCAAAGCTGGCGAGAAAGGGGCGGTAACGCTCGCAACCAACATCGCTGGTCGCGGTACCGACATCGTACTTGGCAAGGGCGTCAAGGAGCTCGGCGGATTGTTTGTGATTGGTAGTGAACGGCACGAATCGCGCCGCATAGACAACCAGCTGCGTGGTCGCGCCGGCCGACAGGGCGACCCAGGAGCAACCCAATTTTATGTGAGCACCGAAGACGACCTTATGCGCATATTTGGAGCAGAACGGATTGGCAAAGTGCTCGACCGGCTGAAGGTTGACGAAGGCGTGCCGATTGAAAACCGTATGATTACCCGTAGCCTTGAAGCGGCCCAGAAAAAAGTTGAGGGCTTTCACTTTGACCAGCGTAAAAATGTGGTGCAGTACGACGATGTCATGAACCGCCACCGCAAAGCGACCTACGCTATGCGCAAGGAAATTTTGCGTGCCGATGACATCAGTAAGCGCGTAAAGGCGTACATAGAAGAAGAAATTACTTTGCTCGCAGATTCCCCACTGCGCGCCAGTGAAGAGTTTGAACCAGCCGTGCAAGAG
>JBASZU010000072.1:0-13289 GCA_049661165.1 Saccharimonadales bacterium (SeqCode) | reverse complement strand
GTTTGTATACTTCTCTTGGAGCAATGTTTCAATATTGCCCCTTTGCGCAGCCGTTAGATGACTCATGTTAATCCTTTCCTGATTACATGCTTAGTTTAACGGTTGCGTTTGATGTTAGAAGTTCCGCACTACTCGATGTCTCAGCAAGTACAGTACGTAAACATCTGGCAGGCCACGAGCCATTACGTGAATTTACCGGTAGCGTTGATGTCTACACATATGGCAACGAAACAGTTGAGGAACTCAAGGCAAACCCAGAGATCATCTCTCTGCAGACCGCACCGGTTGCCCCCGAGGGGGTTATTACAATAAGTCACTTCGCAAAACCACGCAAAGTATCACCCGATCGTGTTAGAGAGCTATCACGAAAGTATCATATGCCTATCGGAACCTATCGTTTCGGCGACAGAGTTGGTGAAGGCTATACACCACATGACCTCAACTATCTCGCTGCCTTGTTGGATGAAGAAGCCAGTCGCTATCACGTAATTGGTACAGACGAATTTTCCATGAATGTGGCTGCAAATGAGCTTTCAATGAGTAGCGGTGTGACCATCCTGAAAGTAGCAACGTTACTTTCAGAAAATGACCCAGTTTTCGGGGAAATTGTATATAGAAGAGTAAGCAAGAGCATAGCGCCCGTGCTAAACAAAGCTCAGCTAGAGATTGTG
This sequence comes from Saccharimonadales bacterium (SeqCode), assembly GCA_049661165.1. Taxonomy (GTDB): domain Bacteria; phylum Patescibacteriota; class Saccharimonadia; order Saccharimonadales; family UBA4665; genus JAGXIT01. The sequence goes on along the minus strand of JBASZU010000072.1, from coordinate 12,618 downwards.
GGCAACTACATCAAGGAGCACGGGCTTCGCCGAGGCCCTAGAAACAAAAATTGAATCAACAAGTTGCCAGTGCAGTTTCTAGGCGTCTATGCTGACGAGTTCAATATCAAAAACTAGGTCGGCGTTGGCAGGAATGCCAGAGCCATAGGGAGGGTTACTGCCGTAGGCCATGGCCGCCGGAATTAGCAAACGGCGCGTGCCACCTACTTTCATGCCCGGAACGCCCTGAGTCCAGCCAGCAATGACACCGCTGAGCGGGAAGCTGATAGCGCGACCAAAGTCGTGCGAGCTCTGAAATACTTCACCACTTTTTGCGATTGCACCCGTGTAATGGCACGTTACGGTTGCACCGGGCTGCACCGCATCTCCGGTACCGAGTACTCGATCTATACTTTGAAGCTCTGCTACGTTTCCCTGAGGTGTAAAATCATCTAGCATTTTCACTCCAAAGCCTAGTTTGTCTTTATACGTTCAAGCTTTACAATAAATACCAAATCAGCATTAGCGGGAATTGCTCCCTGTCCACCTTCCCCATAGCCCATAGCCGCAGGAATAGCAAGTCGGCGAGTCCCGCCTACTTTCATCCCCTCTAAACCTTCATCCCAACCTTTTATTACCTGACCCTGGCCAAGACTGAACTGTAGTGCCTGTGCTTTATTGTAGTTGCCATCAAACACTGTGCCGTCTGATGCAAGGTTGCCCTGATACTTCATAACCAAGCAGTCGCCTTTCTTTGCCATGGCCCCTTTGCCTTCTACGAGATCAGTCTTCTCAAGATCTTTGACAACACCCTGAGGCTTATAGACCTCTGGAGCGGCTTGTATGGAACTTTTTTCTGGTGTCTGTATGTCACATACTACAGGCTTTTTTTTCATCATATCGATAACTACCCCTATGGTAAATGCTGAAGCAGTTACCAAAAATAATAGCGCACCAAGCCCTGCAAAAATCCTATCACGCAGTCGCGTTGTCGACATAAAAACCCTCCGTTTATTACTAGCTAAAGTGTGCCACAGATTGCTGCCGATGACAACCTACTGCCTTTAGACACTCTTGTTACTAGACGAGCGTTATCGGCGTAAGGGGCGTTACTATGCTACCACCACATTGGTCATACGAGGTAGTAGCCCACCATCAAGAAGCCTGCCGACGATATACGGTGCCGAGCCCGCCTGGTCGAACTCCATATCTGCGACAGTTTTTAGCGGCAACCAACAAGTCTCAAATTCGCTAGACTTCCTTAGAACACCGGAAGCAGTCGCAGCATAGATGTCTATAAGCCCGTGGTATTCGCGCAGTGGAGCTATGGTTTCCAGACTGCACAAAAACTCACCGGCAACAAGTCCCCGCGACTTCGCGATCTGTTTTGCGCATGTCCGGCTGGGAGCCAAAAAGAAATGTGCCCCACCTGGCAACATGTATTCGTTAAGTCGGTCAGCAATGGCCGTGGTCCGCCTTGACAATAGGACATTGTCGTCGTCAACGACCAAAAACTGTATGAGAGCCTTGGGATGATTAAGCGGTGTTTTTAGGTTGTAACGCGCATTGTATAGCTGTGCTCCTTTCAGCGTCAACCGATAAACCTGGTCATCTTTTTCAACCACCCCCTGCTTGAGCAATTTACGCATGTGGTACATAAACAAGCTATGCTCCATGTCAGGCGGTACGAGGTGTGAAAAACGCTGTTCACCAGCGACAAGTGCAGAGATAATCTTGTCTTGGATATGATGGTCGGTGAATGGCATAGTCATGACGTACAGTATAGCGTAGCCACAGTAAAAATGTTTTTACTAGATTATTTTTGGTCGTTCCTTATACTGGCTAGTGAGGTCGGCTGAAGTACGAATCCAAAGTGATATCGCCAAGTAAGCGCTCTGTTGCGGCTGAAAACCGCGTGCCTTTGATAGGCTCAATTTACAACCCCGCGCACATCGCTGCCCGGTGAGCTTGCGACTGTCTCATAAAGCTGATATGCAGCAGTCCCCTCGCCCGGCATCTGCGATGTGCGCACTACATATTGCAATAAGGAGAATAACCTATGAAAACAATTATCTATGAAAACCAACGCGGCTTACTCATACGTGATGGCCAAATCGTTAAAGAGCTTGGCGCAGGCACGCACAAAACAAGTGTGTTTCGAACTGAAACTATCGTCGTGTACCCTGCCAACGAACAAATCACCAGCCACACGTTTTCGGTTACATCGAAAGACGCCAATTCGTACCTCCTAGAGGTAGCGTCGGCTATGACTATAAACGATCTCAAGCGAATCCACCTGAGTGGACAAACTGCCCACTCAGCCGTTTCGACCATACTTCAGCAGCTCATCGTAGATGTCGCGGGAGCGCGGTCGCTCGAAGATGTCCTAGAAAACGGCATTCTCGTTGAAGAAACAGAACTCAATACTGCGCTGAAGCTATACGGTGTTAGCGTCCGTCTCCTCGGACAACCGCGAGTTCGCCTGCCGCGCAACTTACAAAACGCTATTGATGCGCAAGAAGTTGCCCGCCAGCGCGCCAAAGCCGAGCTCGAGGAAGCACGGGGACGAAGCGCTGTCATACGCCACTATGCCAACGTCGCGAAAGTGACCAAGGACAATCCAGACTTGCTCCGCCTATTACTCGGTCAAAAGGCTAAGTCTATCAATGTTGCATTCGACGCGACTGAAAAGTCCAGCAAATGAGAAAACTGTACGTGACGCGTGGCATTCCAGGCTCCGGCAAGAGCACATTGCTCGATGCTTGCGGACTTACTCCATACACACTTTCACCTGACACATTGCGACTTGCCATGAGCGCCCCTGTCTTGGACGAATCAGGCCATATGAGCATTTCACCGAAACATGACAGAAGAGTTTGGGAACTGCTTCGTGAGCTACTGGAAGAGCGCATGAGTCGTGGCGAACTCATCGCTATAGATGCAACCCATACAACCTCCCGATACTATAATGACTATGCTCAGTTAGCCTACCGCTACCGCTACGAAACGTACGTCATCGACATGTCTGAGGTACCATTAGAGAAAGTGTGGGTTCAAAATGAACAACGCGAAGACTTCAAAATCGTCAAACCATCTGTACTCTCTGCCATGCATGCCAGGCTCGGTGGTCTGACCTACCCAAAAGGGTGGCAGGTATTGCGTACTCCAGAAGACATTCAAACGTCACTGGACTACCCTATAGTAGATTTCTCGGCCTACAAACGCGTACATCACATAGGCGACATCCAGGGGTGCTTCACACCGCTGGCGGCGTACTTCAAACGCTTCCCGCTGCACGACAACGAAGCCTATGTGTTTGTGGGCGACTTGCTCGACCGCGGCCGCGAGAACGACAAAGTGCTAGATTACGTTAGCCGAGAGTTGACTGACAAGCCGAACGTGTACTTCGTCGAAGGCAACCATGACCTATACATCTGGCAGTGGCTACACGGGTGGCCAGTCAAGACTCGAGAATTCAATGGACGCACTCGTCGGCAACTCGAATCAGCTGAACTAAACAGAGGCGCCATCCGTACACTCCTCCGCGCCATGGTACCTGCACTCCACTACCGCTACGGCGACAAGGAAGTTCTTGTGACCCACGCCGGATTAAGCACCTTTCCTCGCAACCTGGGGCTCATCAGTGCTCAACAGTGCATCCGAGGGGTCGGCAGTTATGAGCAGGTTGGGGAGATAGACGATGCGTTTTTAGCCACCACCCCAGAGAGTGCCCATCAAATCCACGGCCACCGCAATCGACAGGGCTATCCGCTTCAGTACAATGAGCGCTGCTTCAACCTTGAGGGCAAAGTGGAGTTTGGCGGCAACCTACGGGCAGTACAACTATCTGTAGATGGCTTCACGCCGGTAGAAATTCCAAATGCAAACGCTGAGTGCGGCATAAAACATCCCGAAAACGACACCCTCGTACGGGAATTACGCGAAAACCGGCTTATCAGCGAGCGGACGCTACCCGAAAATATCAGCTCATTCCATTACCGGCCTGAAGTGATGTTCAAAAAAAAGTGGAGCAAACAAACCATGACAACGCGCGGGCTTTTCATAAACACCCTCACGAGCGAAATCGTCATCCGAGCCTATGACAAATTTTTCAACATCGGTGAAACCCGCCAGACCGACTACGAGAATCTGGCAGAAAACCTTACCTTTCCGGTTACTGCATGGGTAAAGGAAAATGGTTACCTCGGACTCGTCGGTTACGACGACGCATCGGGCGATCTGGTGATTTCTTCCAAATCAACCACCGAAGGTGATTTTGCTGATTGGTTCCGCCAGCTATTTGAAAAACGCTGTGGCTCGCACCGCGACTACCTCATAGAATACTTACGCAACCACAACGGAACCCTGCTATTTGAAGTGATTTTACCCGGACAGGATCCACACATCATCAACTACCCACACGATGATTTGGTGTTACTCGAAATCGTAAAACGACAGAGATCTTACGAGGCTCTGCCTGAATCCGAACGTCACCAGGTCGCCAAACGTATCGGTGTGCGATCAAAAAAATGCGCCGGTGTTTTTGCGGACTGGGAAGCATTCACCGCGTGGTATGAAGCAACACAGGGAATCGACTACCTATACGAAGGGAAGCCCATCGAGGGCTTTGTCCTTGAGGACGATGCGGGCTGGCATGTCAAAATGAAACTAGACTACTATACCTTCTGGAAGCAGATGCGTAGCAGTCTAGATGCACTCAAAAAAGGAAAAACACCAAAAATTCCCGGTCATTCAAACTACCCCGAGGAAGCCGCCCGCGTCATCACCTACATGACTCAGCTCCCTCCAGCAAGGATCCAGGGCATGAACATTGGCGATCTACGTAAACAGTTCCTGGCGGAAGCCTTCGTCCCTGAGTCAGAAAGCACAGAGACCTTAGCCACTCTAGCGTGAGTTATGCTCTTCTCAGTCAACAGCGGCAATATCGTATGATTTCAGCCGCTCCGCCCCCGACGGTGCAGTTTGTAGTGATAGTAGCTCAGCATAAATCCCACCAGTACGCGCCAGTGCTTCGGGGGAGCCTTGTTCGTCCACGCAGCCTTGTTTGAGTGTGATTATAGTATCAACCGACTGGATAGTACTGAGGCGGTGGGCGATGATGAGCGTCGTTCGTCCTTGCATGAGCCGTTCGAGAGCTTGGTGTACTAGGTGTTCACTTTTACTGTCGAGACTACTGGTAGCTTCATCGAGGATAAGTATAGGCGCGTCCTTCAGGAGCGCTCTGGCGATAGCGATGCGCTGTTTTTGGCCGCCGCTGAGCTTCAGGCCGCGCTCCCCTATTTCGGTCTCGTACTGTTTCTCAAATTTGGTTATAAACTCATGGGCATTGGCCGCTTTGGCGGCAGTTTCCACATCCCGTTTGCTAGCCCTTGGGTTGCCGTAGGCAATGTTTTCATACACGGTGCCACTAAACAGCGCCGGTTCCTGGAATACAACTGCCGATGCTGCCCGCAAACTCGCCCGCGTTGACCTGGTAATGTCCTGATCATCTATGGCGATGCTTCCGCTTTGTGGCACATACAGCCCAAGCAGTAGATTTGTGATAGTCGTTTTACCCTCGCCGCTCTCACCCACCAATGCGGTTTTAGTGCCAGGTTGCAGCGTAAAGCTGAGTCCGTCCAAAACTGGGCGTTTCACCTCGTAGCCAAAAATAACATCGGTGAATTTCACCTCGCCAGCCGTAACCTTCAGCTGGACACCCTTGTCGGTAGCAGCTGACTCCGTGGCTTCATCCATGGCGGCAAAGTAATCACGAGTGTTTGCTACCGCTCGTTGTGACTGGTCTACGATGAAGCTAATGCTAAATATCGGCATGCGTATCAGCGCCGCGTACTGGAGTAGCAGCACCATGGTCCCAAGACTGTAGTGTCCATGCACCGCTTCAAGACAAATGTAGGCATATACGGCCAGGAATATGATATTCAGCACCAGTCGACGTATAAAATCCTGGCCGTGCCAGAGTTTGCTCTGGGGCCAGGTCGTGTCAACGATACGCTGGTAGCGTGTTTTGAAATGGGTGAGCTCGCGAGCTTCTTGGCCGAAACTCTTGACAACCTTTATCTGACCGATAGCTTCAGCAAACCGGCCAGTGGCAACATCTGACTCACCATTTATGGCTGTCTGGTACTCCCGCCAGCGCCCGCTGGTACGTGTGGTGAGCCAGATGAATATGGGGTACAACGCCCCGAGCATGAGAGCAACAGGCCAGGAATAGACGGCAATTATTGCCAGCGACAATACTGTGCTAAAAATGAACTGTAGAAAATTGTTACTGAAGGCCTGGGCAAACGTGGTGATTTGGTCGATACTGCGGTTAAGCTGGTTGAGCACCTTGCCACTTAGCTCTGTGTCGAAGTACCGCTGTGGGAGTTTGAGTAAATGGGCAAAGTACCGCTCGCTGAGCGTCTTACGCAGCCGAGCCTGCAGCTGGTCGCCAACCACACCGCCAATGTTGCTAAATAAGTTTTGCCCAAGGTCGGCCAGAAATATCCCAAGAACGGCCAGAATAATCACCGTTGTCCGGACATCTTGTTCGCCAACTAGCTTCGTGATTTCGTCCACGATAGTCTTCGTGAGCAACGGCTGTACCTGGGTAGTGGCGGCCACCAGCACAGAAAATAGTGCAACCCCGGCGTAGTATGGCCACAATTCCCGCGTAAAACGCACTATCCGCCACAGACTCTTCATCCGTTTAGTATACCGTAATGCTACGGAAACAGCCCAAGTTTATTGTTCACGTACGGTAGCAATACGGATAGCATATGGTTATTCCTGACAATCACGAATTTCGCACCAGCCAGCCTGCCGCCCAGCGAAGCTGGCCGCACCACTGACTACTATGTACTCCTGCACATGTTTCCCTTCCAGTACATCGGCTTCGCCTCTTTTCTCACTGCTCGGAAAGAAAAAGTAAACTTCTTTCTTTCCTGCGCGGCTGACATACCACTCACCGTACCTCGGTACAGTTCGTTCTGTGACCAACGGAGAAAATGCACATGAGTACAAAGTGCGAAACTCATGACAATGCTCAGTGCCTACGACCTGCGGTTCTCGATCGGGGCATGAATGGAAGTGTTTCAGCGGCATACAGTGCCGAGTCAATATCTTCGGTACCACGCTCGACATACATACCAATATATGCGCCGAGAAATAACGCCGCACGTAGCGGCCGTGAGTAGTCCCGACCTTTCGCTTCGACCAACCCGTAGTAACGGGACTGTGTTCGCTTTGACCATTTCATCAGGGGCAAGAGTAACTGAGAAATACGAGTCGTATTGAGCCCCTGTAGAGTAGTCAGGCGCCTATCGAACGCTGCTGTATCCTGTATTTTACCGTCCGTTTCGGTCAGTATTATCTTGTGATATAACTGCAGACCGTTTGCATGGGCAATAGGCGGCGTGAGTGTACTTTGGGGCGGCGCGAGTCTGCCACCAAGAGCGCTGGAGGGTGATAGCGGGTTTGCCGGGATAGCTCTGCCGTAACCCAGGAGCAGGCCGATAACGCGATTTCGACGTACTGTATCTTCCCCGGGCGGTAGTGCTTCCAGCCCTGTGCCACTGGCAGGAAAGGCAAAATCATTGAGGGTACTAGGACGTATATCGCCGTATGGAAACCCCTTGCGCGCTTCTATCATATTCACATACTAGCAAATCGCGCAAAAACAAGCCAGAGATACATTTGTTTAAGCCCGCACTTTAAATTACACCCCAGAGCATAGCTCCATGCAAAACACTCTGGCTGGACATTGGTGCACGTTCAAACAAAAGGAAGCTACCAGCTAACCTGGTCGGCGTAATATTGCCAAGCTGCTTTTTCTTCGGCCGTCAGGCCTTTTGCCCACTTGAGTGCAGCACTTATGTCATCTTTCTTCAAGCTAACACGCTGTCCGATTTCTAGGGATGGCATACCTGCTTCTTCACTCAGCTTGGTTTCTGCCGCAACGCGTTCTGCAGGAGTCAATTTGGCATCTAGCTTCGCTACCGACCGGCGCGCAAGTGCGGTATACGACTCACCAGTTCCGGCAACGTATTCGTACGCAGCGGTCGTTTCGTCCAAGCTCGTTGTTACGTTTTCTCCTTTGGCTGCCTTAGCTTGAGCGTCTTGAGTTTTTTGTGCGAGCTGTTTTCTGCGGTCAGTAGCCGGGTCTGCTGTTTTTTTATTGGTCGTTGAGGCCGAGTCGGTCTTTTTTGTATTTGTATCACTTCCGCTTAAGGAAGTAAGCCCCCATACGCCGAGCACCGCGACAACACCAGTGGCGGCGAGCGCTTTGATACGTTGTTTATCCATATCTCCCCATTTCTCCCACCAGCTATTTGACAGTTATTATCATACATGACGCTTATGGCAGTTGCCAAGAGTTAGAATTGACAATTTGTAAATTCCGCTACAGTTGTTCCTAGATTTTTTCGGCACCAACTTCTTTTGTGGCCATTTCAGCTATGCTGTCTATGTAGCTCGTAACCTCCGTGTCTGTGAGTGTCCGCAGTGTGTTTGTGGCGCGTAGTCGCAAGGTTACCGTTTTGGTTTGCCCAGCGTCTGGCTGGTATATACCGAGCGGCGTGAGTTCGAGTAATTGAACTTCGGTGCGAAGCTGGTCTAACGCGGACTCCGCAGCCGTCAGAACATCTGCATATGGGGTTGCGATAGAGATTCTTAGTGAGATGTCTTGTGTTACAGACGGAAAACGAGGCAATGGCACATACTGTTTTGGAGCGAGCCTGAGAAGGAACGACTGGAATAGCTCGAAACCGGCTGCACCCTCTGGGAGCTTGAAAGCTCGCCGCGTTGCCGCACTAAACTCGCCCACCACCCCTACAAATTGTTCCCTGTCAAAAACAACGGCTGCGCGTTTTGGTTCAAATGGTTTCGAAAGCTGCTCAAATATTGCATGTGTAGATGAGTCGAATTCACTCAGTGGCACATAGACCAAACTATCTGAAAGCATCTCAACATATTGGCGCGCAGCATAAAACGCTGCATACGGATATTTTTTAGCTGCATATACAAATGCAAGTCGCTCGTACTCGCGAGGAAGCCCATCTTCACCAAGGTCGCCCTTACGGTGGGCCTTTCCAAACTCAAACAGCGCAAATTCATCATGACCAGCTTTAATATTGACATGTACTTTGTCGAGCAGACTAGGAATGAGGCTCAGTCGGTAGTACTGGAGGTCAGGGCTAAGCGCGTTCCCTAAACGAAATGCTTGCGCTGGGTCTTGGCCGGCACCTTTCAGTACTTTTTCGTGTACAAAACTATACGTTAGCACCTCATTTGCACCCGCTCCAGAGAGAATATGGCGGATTTTTCGCTTCATTTCGAGTCGCACGTTTAACGGCGCGGGCTTCATGCTTCGCTGCGGCAACTCCCGCGGCAGTTTATCGAAGCCGTAGAGCCGTCCGACTTCCTCAACAATATCTTCGGGAAGTTCAACATCAGTACGCCAAAACGGCACATTGATGTGCAATTCTTCGTTGTTGTCTTGTTCGTCCTCGGGGTCCCAGCCACAATCTTCGCAAAGCGGAAACTCGACATTTCCAAGCAGCTGCACCATATCGTATTTTTTTATACCAAGGCCAAGTCGGTCACGAATAAATTGTGGCATGATACTCTGGGGCAATGCGCCCTCATGTGCTTGTATGCGAGCAGCCAGTTCATCGCCGGACACAAGGTCAGCGACCGCCCCCGCCTGACTACCACCGGCAAGTTCCAGAACCATATTGAGTGCCTGAAATAGACATGCAGGATTTTGAAGTGGTGACTGACCTTTATTGAACCGCGTGACGGCATCGGTAAAAAGTCCATGACGCATGCTTGTTTTACGTATGGCGTACATGTCGAACGTGGCACATTCGAGCACCACATTTTTTGTGTCAGCTGAAACTTCGCTATTGCCACCACCCATAACACCACCCATACCGACTGGACCTTCGGCATCTACAATGACGATGTCGTCTTCTGTAACCTCATACGTTTTACCATTGAGAAGCGTGAGTTTTTCAACCGCCCTGCCCATGCGAGCACCCAGTGTGTATCCGCGGAGCTTGTCATAGTCATAGGCGTGTAGGGGCTGTGCTGTGTGCAGCATGACGTAGTTGGTAATGTCGACAATATTATTTATGGGCTTACTGCCAAGTCGCACTAATTCGCACTGCAGCCAAAATGGGCTTGGCTTAATTTCCACATTTTTTATGGTGACCGCCATGAAATGTGGCACCTTTTCTTCTGCTTCATTTAAAACAGTCAGTTGCAATCCATCTCCCGCAACGAATTCTGGGATACTCAAATACCACTCAGGGCTTGTAAACTTCTGGCCGTGGATACCAGCAATTTCACGTGCTACACCCAACTGACCGAAACAATCTGGTCGGTGGGTGAACATCTTGTTTTCTATGTCTATGATTGTGTCATTGAGTCCAAACAGGGCCGCGAAATCTTGACCAGGTTCTAGTGGAAGTGCCACTGCTGGCGACAAATCTTTTTCAGTAATCTCAAGTATGCCTTCGTGATTATCGCCAATAGCAAGTTCGGCTGGGCTGGCCAGCATGCCATTGCTTTCTACCCCGCGTATGGTGCGAGCATCCAGCACGAACGGGTCTTTGTCGTAGCTCGCCGGCACGGTGGCGCCGGGCGGTAGCCACGCAACGAACATATCGGCATGGACGTTTGGCGCGCCGCAGACGACTTGGACAAAATCTGAATCTGGAATCTTGAATTTGGCATATTCAGGGTTATCGCCGACTTCAATCTGGCAAATGTGAAGATGGTCGCTATCGGGGTGTGGCTCGCAGCTCACCACTTTTGCAATAACAATGTTTTTGTATTTTGCACCGAGGTCTATAACTTCCTCGACTCCGCCGAGCTGTTGATTAATCCGGTCAACCAGCTCCGCCACCGGGGGCAGCTGGAAGTCGATAAACTGTTTGATGGTATTTAGGCTAACTTTCATAGGCTTCTTTCTGAAATTTCACATAATCCTTGGGGATAGGAATAGTATACCGTGCGCAGAGCAGTTTTACGTCGTGCCAATCGTTCTCATCGACTGAATAGCCTGTATGGAATTCAACCAGTGTCTGTGGGTTAATACATGGCACTTCGCGACCGTCAATCTTTCCTTTACCACCGAAATGACTCGCTTCATATGCAACACCTGACCTATTACTGCCATCTGGGTTGAGTGTGTAGGTATGGATATCAAACAATTGCACGCCATCTGTCAATCGGTAATTGCACTCCCAGGTGTCAGCCCTTACCTGCTCTGAAAATCCTTCTTTCTCTAGGAGTTTACACAGCAGGGTGGTGTATGTTTCGGGCATGGCGATATCGAGATCTTCGTGCTCGCGGGTCTGCTCGCCCAGCAGCGCGTCAACTGCCCAGCCACCATCTATGTGGTAATCAATGCCGTTTTGTTTCATGAGATCATCGAACCAGATAACATCCTTACCGGTCATGCGCATTGCTGAGACGCTACTCGTTAATCTGACCAGCTTTGTAGGTAACTTACTGGGCGGCCTCAACGTTGCGCCCTCCTCGACAACTTGCTTTTTACAGTCTTTTTTGCTACAATAGGTGTATCACCATGTTTAGGCAGGCCTAAGGTTTCGTACCGACCGCTACTCCTAGACGATTTGCCAGCCCTGCCTAAGGTTTCGACCGATCGCATGGGCTGGCGTTTTTTATACTCGAGCGAACGACGCAGTTTATCTATCTGCACAACGTACTTTAGATACTCGCGAAGCAGCTTGGAAAAACTGGCGTTGGGCGTCATGATATGGAGCAACTTGTGTTTTTCAACTAAGTATTCAACAAGGCAGCGAAAATCACCATCGCCACTGACAATGATAGCTTTATCATACATCTTGTACGTCTTAGCCGCAGCGTATAATACCAACTCGGCGTCAACATTACCTTTATGAGTCTTCTTACCACCTACGTCATACGAAACCGTCGGCTTGAAAACAAGTTCAAACCCAGCCGAAATTAGCCGTGCATACAGCTGTTCATTGCCTGGTACCAAACCAATGAACAAAAATGCCTTTTCTACGCCATATTTATTCTTGAGATAAAGCCGAAAGGTTCGAAAATCCAGCTTCCAACCAGCAGATTGCACACCAAGGTTCAGGTTTTGGCTATCGATAAAAGCGTAGACAACGGATTTTTTCGGCATTTAGAACTGCTCCAGGAAATCGAGTTTGGCGCTTTCGAAGTGGCGGATGTCTTCCACGCCGTATTTCATCATGACAAGACGCTCGACGCCACTGCCCCACGCGAAGCCGGTGTAAATAGCAGGGTCAATATCGGCCGCACGCAGTACATTTGGGTGCATCATGCCGCAACCCAAAAGTTCTATCCAGCCAGACTGACTGCAAATATGACAACCAGCCTTTTCGCAAAATGGGCAGCTCAGCGCAAATTCAAAACTTGGCTCGGTGAACGGGAAATAAAACGGATTGACGCGTACTTCAAGCTTTTTACCATAATACTCCTCTAGAAACGTCTGTAACGTCGCAATCAGCATGCCAGCGTGGACACCCTTGTTCACGTAAACGCCCTCAAACTGGTAGAACGTGTGCTCGTGCCGAGCGTCGAGGTCTTCGTTGCGAAACACGCGGTCGGGTACGA
>JBASZU010000071.1:0-4089 GCA_049661165.1 Saccharimonadales bacterium (SeqCode) | reverse complement strand
TAGGGTTACCAGCTTCATATATGAGCCTCCTTTTGTTTGTTTTGTTGGTTACAAACAAAAGCATACCAGGGCGAATGCCCTGGTATCTACCCAGGCAAAAGGTGGCTCTTATGTCGAGCTGGGGTTAATTAGGGTTCGTGGAATATGGTGAGCACTCCCTATGGGAACCAGAAGGTTACGTAGAGTTCGGGTTTGATGCGGCAAATCGATTACGCTCTGCTTTGTTTGTGTTTGAGTTTCGCATAAGACTATTCGGTAGACTAACAGGGGCTATAGTACTGCTTGCTAGGCTATCGAGGTGGTACGAACCAAACTGGGTGCGGTGCAGTCGGGTGACGGTGTAGCCGAGGGCGGCAAATGTGCGGCGGATTTGGCGGTTGCGCCCCTCGGTCATGCGTACTTCGTACATACAAGAGTTAAGAGGTAAGGAGTAAGGAGTAAGGGCGGGACTGCTGCCCGGCTGCTGCCGGATTTCTTGATTGCTGCTTCGCGGTACATCCTCCTTTCTTGTTTCATATTTCTTATCTCTTGTTTCTCTCCTGGTGACCAAAAATTGGCTTAAACCATCCTCCAGCGTTATGCCGATGTCACTGATCATCTGTTGGTGGAGTGGCTGGAGAGGCTTGTCGAGGGTGACTTCATATACTTTGACCTTGCCGCGACTGGGGTGAGTCAGTTCATTTGCAAGATATCCATCATCGGTTAGTAGCAATAATCCAGACGAATCTTTGTCGAGCCGTCCGACTGGCTGCAGGTGCTGGTACGCTTCGGGCAGGAGCTCAAAAATAGTTTTACTTCCCTGGCCTTTCCGCGAACAAACATACCCAACTGGCTTATTGAGCACAATGGTTGTGTGCTGCATGCGAGGCGTCAATTTCACCCCATCGAGGCAAACGGTATCTGTTGGCTTCACCTGGGATCCGGCAGAAGCGGTAAGTCCGTTTATGGAAATTCGGCCGCTTGCAACTGCCCCATCAGCGGTTCGCCTACTTAGATCTGTACAGAGTGCAACGAATTTATTGATTCTCACGGGAACTATGGTAGCACTATCGGTCAGCTGTTTATAGGGCGATGCTATTGGGGTCAATTGTTGACCCTGAGGCTGAAGCGGGGTTTACGGGTGGGGTTTCTGGTGGCTCAGTGGCGACGGTTTCAGCTTGCTGGGTCGGAGCCTGGCCGGCTTGTTCTTTGGCTACTTCTTTGGCAAGTAAGTCGTTTAGGTCGGGACCATGGGAAATATCGTTGATGGGACTAATAACCTTCTTCCCTGCTACGGCCGCCTGTTCTGACTCAGGTTCGGCGGTTGGTGTTGGTGATATCACCGGGGTCACAGCTGTTGAGTCAGGGGTTATGGCAGTGCTTGGAGCGGCATCTCCTGCCGGGCTTGTGGAGTCGGATGTCGTGTCGCTAACCACGCCAGCGTCGCTTGTGGAATCACTTGAGCCAGGAATCGGCTGTTGGCTGGGGGGTAATACGGGTGTTGGCTCGGCGTTCGTTGCGGCGGCTAGTTGTGCGACAGCGTCATTTAGCGTTAAGTCGTTGGCTACGGCGGCGTTGTCAGCTAGAGCACTGGCGGCCTGTGAGGGCTGAGGAGCTTCCACGGCCGTCTGAGGAGCTGGTAAATCGCTTGCTGCAAATGCAGCAATTTGGGATTCGACCGTCACCTCTTCGCTTGCCATGGTCTGCATACTGGTGCTAGAAATGGGAGCTTCGGCACTTGGCTGCGGTGCTGCAGGCAGTGTCTGGATTGGATCTTCTGCTGTCGGCGTCAGTGTCGTCGTAGCGTGGGTCGATATCTGAGGGGTTTCGATGGGAGGTGCAGCGGGCATGGCCATTGGTTGCGCTGGAGTTATTGGGTCAGGATCTTGGACTGCTACCACAGAGTTTGCGGTAACCGGTGCTGTTGTAGTAAAGGGAGTAGCGAATGCTGCTGGCTCGGTTGCCGTGGGCTGCACGGCAGAGTTATTTGTCGGCGGAGTGGTGTCTGTTGCGGCGGGGACTGTTGCCAGAACAGGTTGCGCTGGTGAGGTGTCGGCGGTAATGGGAATTACTGGAGCCGGGGTGGCTGATGGGGGGGCTGACGGTAGAGAGGTGTCACTCGAAACGGGGCTAGCAGCCGCCGGTTCGGCCGGTGATGGTGCAACCACCTGCGTACCGGCCAACAAATCTCGGGCGCAGTTAACAATATCTTCAAGAGTTACCTGGGATTTTACAAGGTATTTGTCTGCGCCAAGTTTTCCAGCACGTTCTTGGTCTTCAGCTTGGCCAAGCGCTGTGAGCATGATTACTTTTGTGTCCCGCAGCTCAGGTGTGTCGCGCAAAATGTCTAGCATTTCAAACCCACTGATACGGGGCATCATAACATCGGAAATGATGAGGTCGGGTCGTTGCTCTTTCGCGACGACCAGCGCTTCTTCGCCGTTTTGCGCGGCGATGATATCGTAGCCTTCGGCAGTCAATCGTGCCTGATAGATTTCTCGTAAGTTGTTGTCATCTTCGACGAGGAGTAGTTTTGCCACTGTTTTACGGCCTTTTTTCGCTTACGTTTATATAGCAAAAGTATATCATGCCAGAGCCTTTGTCGATACGGGAGTTTGCGGTGCAAGAGTTGGCGTAACTTGGTTTGCCGCTACAGTCGTGTCACTTGCCTCCGCCGCCATGAGCTGTTCGGCTTTTGCACTAGTGAGTCGGGGGATATTTATGTAGAATGTGCTCCCCTTGCCCAGGTCACTTTCCACCCATATTCGTCCCTGATAGAGCTCAACAATTTTTCGGCATATGAACAAGCCAAGACCGGTGCCGCCGATGGTACGTGTGGCGCTGTTATCTACCCGGTAAAACTTTTGAAACAAATGGGCGATATCTTCTGGCGGTATGCCGGCACCTGTATCTTTTATATAGATTTGGACGACGCCATCATTCCCAGTTAGCCCGAGACTGACCTTCCCCTCCTCTGTGTATTTGCAGCCGTTATCAAAAATGTTTGTGATGACCTCACGCATGCGGTCTGGGTCGACCTGCACATAGTAGAGTGGGCGGATAACCTTATTCATATCGCGGGCACCGCTGCTGCTTGCGTCTTTGATATTGGAGTTGCCAAACAGAAACTCCATGAACAGCCCTTTTTTCTCGGCGGAGAACCGAAGGTCTTGGGCGAGTTGTTCGAGGAAAGCACCCATTTCCACCACTTTCGGGTGGTTAGTGAGGCGGCCGTCTTCGGCCTTGGCACTCGTGAGAAGGTCTTGAAACAGCTGGCCCAGGTGTTTGGTGCTGCTATGAGCTTTTTCGAGGTAGTCGCGGGCCCGGTTGTCTATGGTGGCGACTTTTTCGTTCAGCGCGAGGCTCAGATAGCCCTCAATAGCCGCCACTGGCGTGCGCATTTCGTGGCTAGCGGTGCTAATAAACTCTGCTCGTTGGTTTTCTTCTGCTCGCTCCTCGCTGACGTCACGGAATACAGCCACCAGACCGGTTGTACGCTTTGCGCTATCAGCCAGGGGTGCCACGCTGAATGTTGCAGCAACGGTGGTGGCAGCCTTTGTACTAAGACTAACTGCATTGTCGCGAACGGCTTGACCGCTGGTAAATGCCTTGGCAAGTGGAGTTTGTTCGGCTGGAGTTGCCTCTCCTCTGGCGTTTGTAAATTTGAATACCAGGTGCCAATCAAGCCCTTCTGCCTCCTGCTTCGACCACCCTGTAATGTTGGTAGCTCCCTGGTTGAAGTGGCGGATGACTTGCTGGTCGTCGACGAGTACTACGCCGTCTTGAATGGCTCCAAGGATGATGTCTGACTTGGCCTTTTCGTCTCGAAGCGAGCTAGCAAGCTTTCCGGTGGCACTGACACCGACACCTTTCCGCTTGACGGCAAGCATCCAGCCAATTGCTCCGAGCAATACAACCACGACCACCCCACCACCGAGAATCAAAAGTTGTTTCATATACCGCTTACGTATAAGTATCTGTTTTTTCCCTGTAAAAAGAAAGGTATTTGCCGGGGCTCTGTCAACGAACATGGAACAAGCAAACCTGTAGGTAGGTGAATGGTGAGTCAAAAAGATGCGGCTGGTTATGCCGAGCCATCCATTCATTAAG
>JBASZU010000070.1:0-13304 GCA_049661165.1 Saccharimonadales bacterium (SeqCode) | reverse complement strand
ACTTTGTATTTCCTTGCTTCACTAAGCATCTGTGTAAACGATAGGGTAGCGAAGTTCTGAAATTCATCGACGTATAGGTAGAACGCTTTACGGTCTGCCAGCTTTTTCTCCGCACGCTTCAGCGCGGCAAGCTGAAGTTTGGCGAGGATTGTGACGCCAAATAACATCGAAGTATCTTCGCCAAGTCGACCCTTTGAAAAGTTACAGATAAGTATTTTGCCGTCAAGGATTTCATCAAAGTTAATCGTGGATTTCTCCTGCTCAAGCATCGCGCGAGCACTAGCCGAAAAGAGAAAGCGACCGATCTTGGCGGTGATGCCAGCGGCCATCTTGACCTTCTGCATACTACCGGCTTTGCCTAGCTCGTTTTTCCAAAATAGCTTCAGGTCTTCGTCATCGAGGTTCTTAATTGCTTCTTTTGCGAACTTGCCGTCGTTTAGTAGGCGGAAGATCGTAAAGAGCGTCGGCTTTTCAAGCGTCAACGCTGTTTGAGTCGCATTACGCAAAATGTATTCGATACGATGCCCGCCGCTATCGTCTTCTGAAAATATCTTGCGCATGACAGATACAACAGACTCGGTGACGCGGTCTTTTTCACGGAGCAAATCATTTCCATTCAGTCCCTCTGGTAATTCCAGCAGGTTGACACCAATAGGGTGGTCTAAATCATCAGGATTAAGATAAATGAGGTCTTTTTGACGCTCCTTTGGAACGTACTCGAGCAACTCTTCCGCAAGGTCGCCATGCGGATCAATAACCGCCAAACCTTTGCCATTTTGGATGTCTTGAATCAGTTGATACTTCAGCAGGGTAGTTTTGCCACTACCCGTGCCACCAATCACGAACATATGGCGCTCTCGCTCTGCTTGAGTAAGGCCGATAGGCGTTGTCATGCCGTGGTGCGTGTTTATGCCGAATACAACATCAAGGTTGCTGCTATCTTGCAAATTAGGCGGGGCTGGTAGCGTGCGACTATGCGATCGAGCCATACCGGCGGTCTTTATTACACCGCTAGGGAAGTGAAATAATGTCGCGAGCTCGCTAGCGCTCAACACAGAGCTGTTGAATTGAAATATGGACGGCAACCGACCAGCAAATAATCGATTGCGATAGTTGTTAAGCCACGCACCAAAGTAATTCCTGCGCATTTTAAGATATTGGAACCCAGCGGTATTGAGTGGCTCTAGCGAAGCTACTAGGTCACTCACAAGCTTGCCTGTACGTTCTGGCGACTGCACGGCGAGACGAATATCTGTTTGTAGTAGCGGTTGCTCTAACTTTGCTGCAACTTCTCCGAATAGTCTTTCCTCGAGTTGTGTGAGCGCTCTTTCTTCTTTGTCTGCGAAAAGATTCGCCACCCAGAGCACTACAGCAACCGCTACGCCAGTTTGCCAGCTCTGCATGAGCACCCCTATAAGGACAGCTGGAATCCATATCCAGGCATATTCCATGAGGTAATATTTTAGTTTGCCATCGATTCTTGTTTTACCTGAACCTAGCAGGTGGTTATAAATCCGCATCGCTTTTCTAGACGAATAGGGGCGTATCACAAGCTGCATCGTAATCTTTTCGTCTGAGTTGAGCTGCGTCATAGAACCGGCGATGTATGCTATCGGATCTGACTTTGCTAGGTCGGCGTGGGGCTTCAACGGGTATGCAAAATGCCTCGACTGAGCGATGGTGAATATGGATGAGTCGGAGACGTCATCTAACGGCAATTCTTTGAACCGTAGCTCGGGCAAATATGAAGCAAGATGTTTTTGGATACTATCAATGCCTTGGCTCGGCGCGACAATGCGGTACCGAATGCCGTCATTTTTTGTGCCAATGATTTCCAGAGAAAAAACATCGTGCCTTGCAAGTTGTTGCTGCAGAACAGAGATTAAGTTCTGGGTGCTTTCGGGGTGTACTTCAGATTTTTTGGGAGGGGTAATCTCGAGCGATGCAAGCGCTTGCTGTTTGGATAGGGCTTGAATGTTCACAGCAATAGTAATCATGGGCCTGATGGCGAATCGCCACAGAAGTACAATGATGACTATTATTAGGGCACTATTGACGGCAGCCTCTAACGGAGTGTCTCCAAAGATTTTGATGAACAGTGTCGGCTGTTGTGCGTCCATAATTCTCCTGTCTCGGCGTACTGCGAACTAACTCTATAGTAACTGTTTATCCACAGTCAGCAAATACCTTTACTATTCGGTGGATAATGATAAGTAACAATGAATTATACATATGGAGGAATGATGGCAAATACAAGAACCGTTGCGTTCGCTCGTGTATCGAGTAAGGCGCAGGAAGAAGAGGGATACTCCCTCGATGCGCAGCTAAAAGTACTCAAACAGTACTGTCGTGAGCACAAGCTCAACGTGGTCACAGAGTTTCGTATATCGGAAACGGCCTCTAAGAACGAGCGCCGGACGGTATTTCGTGAGATGCTCCGCTATATCGAAAAGAATAAAATCACAAACTTGGTGGTTGAAAAAACAGACCGGCTGACACGTAATTTTCGGGATGCACTTGTTGTTGACGACTGGCTAGAAGCAGACCAACAGCGCGTGCTGCACATGGTCAAAGAAGGACTTGTGATTCATAGGAACTCCCGATCCGATACGAAGCTAATGTGGAACATCTATCTATCGCTATCAAAAAAATATACAGATAATCTTCGGGAAGAAGCCATGAAAGGCTGGTACGAGAAATTGGAGCAGGGCTGGATGCCCGCTCCGCCGCCGCCAGGATACAAAACAGCTCTTGCGGATGGCAAGAAGATTCACATACTTGACGAAGAGCGAGCGTTCTTGGTTGAACGAGCGTTTAAGCTATACCTCGACTCAGATCAAAATATCCAAACAGTCACAAATGAGGTGGGGAGGCTCGGCCTGACTAGTCGAAAGGGTAAGCCACTAACCAAGAGTGCGATTCATAAAATGTTGCGTAACACGTTTTATATCGGCACGATTCACTTCAACGGCAAAGATTATCCCGGCGCGCATGAACCATTGCTGAATAATAAATTATTCCATGCCGTGCAAGTAAAGTTGGGTGAGCGGCACCAAACAAAAATTATCCGTCACGACCCTCTTTTTAAAAGTATGCTAAGGTGCGGTCACTGCGAGGGAGTGATAACTTGGCAATGCCAGAAAGGTCGATACTACGGCAGCTGCCAGCGTCACAGGCAAGAGTGCAAAGGCCGTCGATTGTTACGCGAAGATAGGTTAGAACAGAGTCTTCTAACCAGACTAGATGAGCTTGATGCGGGTAGCGGTAGTCTTGCACTACTCCATGCGCTCACCGATGTTCTTCAGGCGAGGGGACGGCCTTATATCGGCCAGCATCGTCAGTTAGTAATGAAAACGATTGAGCAGCAGTTGCGTAGGCTAGAGCGCATGGAAGATTGTTTGTATGACGATAGACTAGCTGGGCTCGTAAGCGACGAAAAATATAAGCAAAAGCTCGAACATTTGCATAATGAAATCAACTACCTAAGAATACGCCTTAGTCGGCTTGAAGAGGTTGAGAAGGGTATTTCGATTATCACAGAAAAGCCAACTTCACTTCGTAAGCTGTACGATGGTGAATCAAAGGTGGGTAGAAGAATAATTATGCGAGAGTTGTTCGTGATGACTGTTTTTGATGGTCATGTAGAGTTCGCCACTCTGAGAAAATAGCATTTTACGTGGTATTATGGTCTCATGAGTAAAATAGAATTTCCTGATATTACTGCAAACCTATCTAAGTTACGAAAGCAGCTTCGCTATACTCAGCGTGAGGTAGCCGAATTGGCCGACCTAAACCCTAATTACTATGCAAAAGTCGAACGAGGCACATCAGTACCGTCACTAAAAACGATATATAAACTAGCTAAGGCACTCAAAGTATCCGCTTCGGACATTCTTGGCTTTTAGACAGACTCTGAATCTTTTTTAAATTCTTCCATCTCTTTCAGGAGTAGTATTTCGTCGATTCGTCCTAGCTCTCGGTACATGAGCTTCATTTTAATGAGCATTTGTCGTGCATAAACGGGGTTTGCGTTTTCAGGATCATTTTTCTCAAGGTCGCGAACCATTACGGCAATTTCTTCATCGGTTGGTATGTAGCCAGTCATATTCACAGTATAACACCTCTAATATTTCCGTTATTGTTTACCCAAAATGCCAGACTCTTTCTGTCGATCAGCGCGCACTCATTCCCGGCAGCAAGCTTCTGTGCGGTTGTGCTGTAGGTGCTGTTAGTTACTACCATCGCACGATCGCAGCCATACAATTTCAATCCAGTTACGACTTGGCGTACTGCGCTAGCTTTAACTAGTCCCGAGTAATGCTTGACTTGCACGCCCCAGCGTAAGCCATCCTTCTCTGCGATGATATCCACCCCCATGTCATATTTTTCCGTAAGCGAAACATTACGATAGCCGTTATTTCTCATGAGTATTGCGACATATTGCTCAAATTCAAAACTATTCATATTGTCTATACGCCTGAGTCCCATGCTTCGACGATATGCAAAATACTTCCAGCCGATTCGCAATACAAGAGCGCAGCCTAATAAAGCCAACGCAATAAACGCGATGTGTTCGAGTACCGCCCGGTGTGTCCATGCAGCAGCACCGACAAGGACGACGATGACAAAAGTTACGTTAGTCCCTTGAGCCCGCGTGTGCCGCGACATATCAAACATCCTCCTCGGGCAATAAGTCTTGGAAGCCTTCATCGAAGCGCTCCAGTTCTTGCCAAAAGGTGTTCCAGTTTTCCCCGAGTAGGGTCACCAAAACCACATCCTTTGGAATAATAGATTGGAGTTTTTATGGGTATACCCAGAGAAGGTTCCGGCGGTTTCTCGACTAATGACGTAAGCCTCAACATGTTGAGGCTTACAACAGTGACTCTTGAAGAGTATAGAATAGGTGAAATTCCTATTACCGCACCTGATATGTTTGATCGTGGCCTTGACCCAACGAATCCTTGTCTATGTGAGAACCGACAGTTCCGAGGGTCTCGTCCATGGGCTGAGGATGGTGATTGACTCGAGTTACTTGTGATACGGCAGGCCGGCGTTGATGGTGCTGGCACGGTAGAGAGCCTCTAGCGTGACGACCATAGCGAGGTCGTGCGGGAGCGTCAGACGGCCGAGCGACCACTGATAATCAGCGGCGTCACGTACTGTCTGGGGCAAACCCTCCGGCCCGCCGATTATAAAGCTAACTTCCCTGCTTTCAAGCTCACGCGCTCGTAAAAATTCTGCTAGCTTTTCGCTCGTGTATTCCACCCCATTTATTTCCAGCACCACTGTTACAGTACCCTGTATTTCACCTAGGATATGTTTTGGGTCGTTGGCGTATTTATCGGCAATATGGGTTACACGTATGGTATGTAGCCGTTGTAAGCGCGCAAAATATTCTTCCCAGCCATGCTTTGCATATTCTAGCTTTGGTTTGCCAATAGTAACGACGTGCAATTTCATAGGTAAATAACTCCAAGGTTATGTACAGCCTTTACATGTTCTGGCTGGAAGTATTCATGTACGGCCTTCGCGGCGCCAGGTAGTGCTTCGCGGACGTAGTCGTCTACCACAATTACCCCTCCCTTTTGCATGCGTGGCAGTACAAGTCGCAGCGAATCACGGATGCTCTCGTAAAAGTCGCCGTCCAGAAATGCAAATGCGATTTTTTCTGGCACGTCTTTTTCGGTGAGACTACTGAACCATCCTTTATGAACAATAGGTGGCTGTAAGTGAGCTTTTTGAAATTCACGCAAAAACTGTTTTTTGCTGACGGCTAATTCACCCGCGGTGAACTGCTCCCCTGACGGCGAGGCATCCCAGGCGGATTTTTCCGGTAGCCCCTCGAAGCTATCATACACATGGAATTCCGGGGCGTGAAAGCTCCGACCTTTCACGCTTGTGGTTTGGTGGTGGTCGAGCAGGCGGCGGATGAAGAGGCTGGTGGTGCCGATGTAGCAGCCAAATTCTACGATGTCGCCTTCGACGCCTGCGTCTAGTACGCGGACAAGTTCGTTCAAAATGACGCCAACCTGTTGTCTATTCACCTGATTGGATATGAGGGAGTGCTCGGCAAGCAGCGTGTTTACAGTGTTTGCCATAGGTAGTCGAAGAGTTCTTTTTGCAGATGTGTTATGCCCGGATTATCTATGACTATCGCAGATAGCACATTGGCGTCGTTCATAGAGATCAATGCCGTTTTATGGCCGTAGATAAGTGTGTAGCAATTTGGGGCTTCTCCGCGCGTTGCGAGTAGTTCTTTGCGCTCACTAAGGTTGTCGTGGCTGCCGCCGCTGCCGACTCCGATGACACGGACGGAGATTCCCTCGGCTATCCGGCGCTGCGTGAAGTTTGGGAAATTGTGGTACAAGTACTGTCTAACCCGCTTGGTAGAGATAACGCGGTAGGCTAGAGTATCCTGTCCGCGGCAGGTAGCAAGTACATCGCGCAAGATAGCGGCAACGCCCTCATGGTCTTCGTAGAAAGTTGCGAATGAACTTGCGGCAGGTTCTACGACCGGTTTTGGAAGCTGTGCAATATAGGTCTGAGCTAGGCTTTGTGCGTTGATGGCTCGTTCTTGGCGTTCTTTGAGAAGTTCGATAATAACCTCAGGGTTTGTCGCCGTGTAGCGGCGTTGTTTGCCGATCTCAATAGAGCCAACTAGCCCCTGCTCTGCCAATTTTTTCATGCTTTCGTACACGCTGCCACGGTTTATGCCCGTATCGGCTGCAAGTTTACGCAGGCTACTGCCTGGGGTAGCGACAAGTGCCTCGTACACCCGCTTGTCACGGGTTTCTAAACCAATTTCTTCAAAACGAAACGTATCTGCCATCTACTATAGATACTACCATAACCACGTACTTATGATTGTCAGGATAATGCAGCCAAACGCATCCATTTAATATTCATGCTGTGATAAAATGTAACTCATAAAAACGGGAGTTCGAAATGGCACATAGATTTGAGGGTGGAGTAATACGCCTTACCCCAGATTTATCCGAAGCTGCGGCGCTAACAAAAGGAACGGATGTGATTGATTTTAGCGAAATTGGTCGGGATCCGCATGAAGTAAACGCGGGTGCTATTGACATGATTCTCAAGGGTGCATGTGATAAATCTGGCCGCTTAGACCCCAACGAATATAAAGTGAGGCTTGCTGGTCCCAATCGTGTGTCCGTTACTCCGCCGCTGAGTGATGCTGCCAGGTTGGCTCTTAAGGGTTATTTTGGGGCTGATCTCATAAATCAGCACCCCACCCTAGAAGCCGTGAGCTAAATGTCTATTCGCAACATTAATTAGCTGCTGTTACGGGGGCTTTGTTTGACCATATTGTAGTTTAGGCGATGCAGTTTTTCTTCTGACAAAGTGATCGGTGTGGGGCGGGTCTTGGTGATGGTTTTCTCGAGTTGGCGGAAGAGGTCAATGCCGCGGTGTTGCCATTCCCGCTCGAACCATCGCCAAATAGCCTCGGCGTCGTCGTAGGCGCGGTGCCGGTGCGCTACAGACAGTGATTCTCGGGCGATAATGGCGTCGAGTCCGTGCCCTTTCTGCTCCGGGTACAGCAATCGGTCGAGTCGAACGCTGCAGGCCCTATCGAGCCGCAAGTGTTCGCCGAGACGCCGGTATTCTTCGCGTAAGAACCCGTAGTCGAACTGGACGAAGTGAGCTATAAACAGGGCTCCGTCGAGAAACCTGGTGAGCTCCGGTGCAATCTCGGCAAAGGTGGGCTTGCTCTGCACCATGCTGCCACGGATGCCGGTTAGCCGAGTGATGTACCACGGCACCGGACACTCGGGGTTGATAAGCTTTTGGTAGCTGCCAACTACCCTACCCCCTTCGACCCGCAGCGCACCCACCTCGAGGACGCGTGCGTGGCGAGCACTGCCGCCGGTGGTTTCTATGTCGAGAAAAACGAGTGGTCTATGCTGCATACTCATTGCCGTTTCAGTAAAAGCTCGAAGTAATCGGTACCGCCAAAGGGGATTTTTTGCCGCACAGTGCGGGTGCCGGTGAGGGCGTCTGCCGAGTAGACGGTGAAGGCACCGTAAAAGTCATTGATTTCATCGACTGCGCTCGTCAGGTAGTCGGCTTTGGCGGTATCTTCAAACAGGCCAAGCTGGCTGCGGCCGGAGGGTTGGAGATGGTATAGATACAGTCCCATGGTGCGGACAACCATATGGCTCGGCCGCTGGTCGAACAGTGCGGCGACACGCTCCCAAATATCGGCGTTGGTGTAGCACGCGGTTTTGTGGAGCTTTTTCATGACGCACTCGCCACCTGCCTGAAAACTTAGCCACACGCAGACACCGCGCGCCTCTGCCTGACGGAAACGGAGCTTCATGCCGGTAGTTTCGGTAAGGAAATGCAGGCACGAGCGGAGGTAGGCATCTTTTGCCGTGGGCTCTGCAACAACCCACTGCCGTCCGACCATACCGAGTTGGGTCGCAAAGTCGTCTACTTCGTAGCCTCGCAGCCGCCTGTACCAGTGGAGACCATTGATACTTTTAAAAACGAGACGGCGAAGTAGGCGCTCGGGTGCGGCAAGGAACTCGAGTGGCGTAGTGATGCCATAGGCACGCAGCCGAGCGCCATAGCCATCGGCAATACCGTTCAAATCTTGTAGTTTGAGACTTGCATATACCCCTAGCAAATTACGGTGGTCAATGACATCAAGACCGTCGGGTTTATGGAGTCCGGCGGCAGTTTTGGCAAGAAAACGATTGGGTGCAATGCCAACGTTTATTTTCATATAGTCGCCAATTTCGCGTCGGACGCGCTCCTTAATATCGTAGCCAATCTGAACGATGTCTTTGGTGTGGCCTTCTAGCGTGGTGTGGTGAAAATCGAGAATACCTTCGTCGATGCTGCGCATTTTTACGTGCGGGGTGTAGTCGCTCATAATCCGGCAGAGGTTTTTGTACACATGGTGGTATTTGGGTGGGTCGGTTTCGAGCATAATGAAGCTTGGGCATATAGCCATAGCTTCGCTGCGTCGGACTCCTACCTTAATGCCGAGGGCTTTTGCTTCGTAGCTGGCAGCAATGACACAGCACTCGCGGCTCAGGCGGTTTGTTACTCCCATAGGCCGGCCTCTGAGTGAGGGGTGTGCCTGCTGTTCAGTAGTGGCAAAGGCACTGTTTAGGTCAATCCACATAATGCTGGGCGACTCGGTGCTTAGTCGTTCATTAGGCAGGGCTATCACAAGGCACCTCCCGGAATAATGGCAGTGAGCGTCCAGATGAGCGCTTCAGCGTCGAATTCGAGCCGGTAGTCATCGCAGCCGTCCGAAACATCGAATACATGAATCATACGTTTGCCTTTTGCGGTCGGGTGCCGGAGGCCAAGCTTAGTGAAAATAATGTCGCGGCCCTGTAAGCGCATTTTGTAGGGCCAGACGAGCTTGGTTGGTTCGCCTTGTGCATGAAAGAGCACCACAACGTCTACCCTCGTGTTACAGACCACAGTGGGGTTCATGACGCGCTGCCCTTTCCGGTGTTACTAGGCTATCCACCGCAGAACTCCACTCCAGCGTGTTTCGGCGTGCTCGGTGCGGAACATATCGCGTATGATGCGGCGGCGTGGTGGCGTCAGGTCAAAGGGAGTGCGGAGTGCAACTGGTTTTGCTCCTGGGAAGTAGCGTTGTATTTGTGCAAGGTCTTCTGTGAGGTATTGCTGGCGTGATAGTTTCATTAGAATGCTCCTTTCAGCCCTAGCAGAGTCCATTTTAAGGAGGGGCTTGCCCCTCCACTTCGCAGCCGAACTAAATTCGTCTGCTCGCCCCTCCCCCTAAAGCTCGGCTGTCGCCTCGATACTTTCCGGCTCATTAGAATGCTCCTTTCAAGCCGAGTAGTGTCCAATTGTCGCCGTGGCGGCTCAGGCGATAAGTGAGGCCATCATCGCCGCTCATGTCGAACAGCTGCAGGGCTTCGGCACCGCGGCGGACGAGGTAGCGCAGACCGCTCGCAAATGCCACCGCCCGGCCGTCATATTCAATCTCGCGCGGAAAGGTTTTCATATCGCTGCCAGAGAAATAGATGGCATTAACAGTAACTTCTTGATTGATAGTTTGGGTCATGGGAGCCTCCAGTAGAGATAAGAGTTATGAGTTAAGAGATAAGACGCAAAGAAGCCGAAAACAGAGGTAATCGGCGCGGATTTGGGGTTTTAAAGATGCCTGTGGCAATGAAGCCGCTCTTCATGCCCGTACAAGGAATCTATAACGCTAAGGAGGCGCACAGTGACCGAAGTGTGATTGCCTGAAAATAAGTCTGTAAGGTAAAGATGGCTGGAAGCCAAAAGTCCTCACATGGCTGGACTACACACTATACGCTCGTGCTTAGGCCGTGCATAGTGTAGTTTTGCCAACACGTTTAGAGAGTATTCGGGAGCGAAATGACTACAATGGACGAGCTTTGTCGTAGCGGTGGCTATCGACAACCTTTGTTTTGCCGGCAAAGGGTTTGACTAACTCACGGCTTTCCAAATACTCTTTTGTGATTGAGACAATCCACTGGCGGTTATTGTGCTCGACAAGGTAATGGCGCTCTTTGAGTGCGCCGCCAAATAAGTCTACCATTTCAATAGTTCCCGGGCCAACGGTGACCATATCGAGCAGGTGGCGCCACCATGTCATTTTGACGCCCTTCGTGAGTTGGGTTATATCTGCATGGGGGTATTTTTGGCGCACTAATTCATTTTGCCAGCCATCGGGATGCTCGGTGAGGGTAACATCTTCGCGTAGAGCGGAGAGCGTGGCGTTGTTTTTGTAATCGAGCAGTTCATCGAGGCCGACACCAAACACATTTGCGAGTTGCTGCAAATTATCGATATCTGGCATGCCAATACCCGTTTCCCACTTTACTACTGCCTGGCGGGTGACGCCCAGCCGGTCCGCGAGCTGTTCCTGAGACATGCCCGACTTTGTACGTAGTTGCTTGAGTTGCTGTTTAAATATCATGCGACTTTCCTTTCATTTGTTACGCCCACAGCGTACTCTTACGTGTGCCGTCGCACCAGCAACTTTGCGTTGCGGGCTACAGTGATTGGGTTTTGCTGGGTTGGAGTCCGGTGAAAACATCCAGAAACCTTCTGAAATACACAACCGTCCTACGTTGATATGTTTAATGAGAACCATTTACATTTATGATTCAAGTGTACCCAAAAACTCAACGAGCTGGTGAGGGGTAATCTCGGCCTTCACGAGGTAGCCGTCGGCTTGGTGTTCTATGTCGGCTCGCACGTCTTCGCGCTGTTCAAGGTTGGTGGTGACGATTATACGGGCGTGCATTTTGGGTGTCGCGCGGGGGTCACGGAGCGTACGAAGAATTTCTATGCCGGTTATATTTGGCACCATGAGATCAAGAAGGATGATGTCATAGGTGTCAGTTTGGGCGGCAGCGAGCCCAGTTTGACCGTCCATCTGGACATCTACCTCATACCCAGCTTTAGTTAGCGCTCGGGCATAGAGCTCGCTAATGAAATGCTCATCCTCTATACAGAGGATTTTTTTGAGCTTTGGAGTCGCAAATGAACCGTCCGTTTGCATATGTGTATTTTAGCACGGTTGCTTATCAATACGCCATCTTGGGCACAAGCTATTCAGCAAACAATTTTCTAATACGTGCCAATGGCCTGTTGTTTGCAATAATAGCACGATTGCTGAGTATGGTAGCTACAGGAACAGTGCCACGCCAGTTGCAATTAAGGAGCGTGAACCGTAAGGCGTTGTAGTTGAGCGAGTATTAAAGTAGGCATAGACATCGCCAGCTGACGTGACTCCCATAATGTCAGCATAGCCATCGCCGTTCACGTCGCCGAGCATGACACGGGCATACCCGCCCCAGCCACTACCAATCTGCTGTTTTGTAGCGTATGGAGACATGGCATTTCGGCTGTTTACATACTGGTAAAGATTTCCATCAGGCTCAATCGTCACAAGCTCAGCATATTTGTCGGCATTGAGATCGCCGAGCATGTACTGGGCATTAAAGCCAGTTCCTATCAACCGACTTGCTCCGAATGCTCCGCCCCCGTTAGGATACAGATAGATGTTTCCGGCAGTATCGCCAAGCGCCATGTCATCATAGCCATCACCCGTCACGTCACCGAACAGTATTTTATTAGTAGAACTCACTCCTGTAACAACTTGCTGACGGGACGCAGCAAGGGGAGCGCTGGTACTACCATTACTTTGGTATGAGTAAATATTGCCGCTGGTATCCATGCCAAGTATGTCATTGCGACTGTCGCCATTGATGTCGGCAGAGAACATTCCGCGACCATAAGCCTGAAAACCAGTACCTATAGCTGTTCCGCTCGAATAGCCACCACTGTTATTTAGGTACATCGAAAGGTTGCCGTTAGACGCTAAGCCAATCATTTCGTCGTATTTGTCACCGTTAATATCACCGAACATCAATGCAGTTGGAGCAGTTGTCTGGGTGGTTGTCTGGATGGTTGTTGTTCCAGCCGTTGTTGTTGTATACCCAAAACTTGTAGAGTATCCCCGCCGTGCAGCAAAGCCCATGACATTCCAGCTGTATCGATTGTAGGTAGTTCGGGAAACTTTATTGGAGGAATTTCCACTAATATTTGTTATGTTACTGCCACTGACAGACTCTACGATTGCAACGTGGCTATATGCCTTGTAACTATTTCTGAAAAACATCAAATCTCCAGGCATGGGTGCATATGAAGAGCTGGATTTATAATAACGATTGTCGTTTTGCGCCAATTGTGCAAGATCTGCAACCCGTGGCACATTCCATTTTGTAGGATCGCCAGTTACAGGGATGCCTGCCTGCCAATAGACCCAACTTGCAAAATCAGCACACCAAGCTTCTGTTCTGCCCTGAGTGTATTTCAGATAGGCACCACCATATTCACTGACTCCCAGCTGAGACTGAGCAATGGATACGACAGTCTTACCAGTTGACTCGTAGGTCGTGAGAGCATGGCTGTCAAGTAAGGTTTTTACGCCGATAGTCCCAAACACTAGGACGAATATACCGGGAGCAAGTGCACGCACGCCCTTTGATCGCAGAAAGGCAATCGGTTTCTTGATAGCATTTTGAAAACTGGTAAACAAGTGATTTGACATTGCTGGGTTCTTCCTTAGTTTATGTACTATTATGATAAGTAAACGCTAGCAGAATAAATAGCTTAAGTCAACAGGTTCAGACTGAACCACCCACACTTGCACGCAGCATTAGCCGAGTGCCCGTTGTCTTGAGCTAAAAAAGACGACATACTTTTCTTTGTTAATCCTCTTAAAAACAAACAAGGAAAAGATATGTCATCAACAAACA
>JBASZU010000069.1:0-4757 GCA_049661165.1 Saccharimonadales bacterium (SeqCode) | reverse complement strand
TCTGGGATTGGTTTTTGGCTCCCAGGGACTGGATATGGCACGGATTTCGTTTTTTTCGTGAGCCAGCGGAAGTATATTTTAGCCCAGTACGAACCAGTGACCTTCGCTCCCTTCGTTCGCTGGCTGTAGCTTTGCAACGATGGAGGAAATGATACCCATATCAAGCATTATCTAACAGGGGCAACCGTGGTATAGTGGGTTTAAATGGTGAAAAAATCTAAATACAACATCATCATTCCTGTTGGCATGAAGCCTCGACCTAAAATACACGAGGAAACAGCAGCCGACATACTGGCTAACCATTTTAAGGCTGATGTTCATTTTATAGAAACTGCTAGCCAAGGCACGCCCGACGTATCTATTAAGGGTATAAAGTGGGAAATAAAGAGTCCTATTGGTGGCAGTGCAAACAATATACAGAAAAATATGCGTGAAGCCTCTGACCAGTCAGAGAATATTGTGATGGACTTGAGGCGGTCAAAACTGCATCAAACACGAGCACTTGGCTATATCAAACTTTTCACAGACAGGGCTAAGAGATTAAAACGGGTTTTGGTCATTACAAAGTCCAGGCGAATATTGACAATCAAGTAGCTAACACGTACAATTGCATACGTAAAAGGCGCATACGGGACTGAATTGACCCAGAGGCGTCTTTTCTTTTTGGGAAGTAATAAGTAACGGACATAAACGTTTTTAATCTTCTTGCTTTATTTACGGGGACTTACAAGACTCGACCTCTTACAGATAATAAAATGTGATTTCACCTGGGATGGTATGTTTCCCTCTGGTGGGTTCGTCTGGGATTGGTTTTTGGGTCCGGGGGATTGGGCCGCTGTGCTCTTCCGCCTTCCCATGCTCGTGCGTCAACCGACGGACAGTGTGTGCCCTCGCTTCACCGAGCCAGCGACTAAGATCTTTCGCATCTGGCAAAATTTCTGTCACTGGTTCAAACCAGTCTCGGGATAAATAAAAAGAGCCAGACTTTTAGCCTGACTCTTTTTATATGGCTCCCCACGCTGGTCACGGACCATCTAACAGAGGTAGAACGAGACAAATGAGACACTACATGCCTATAGTGAGTAGTGTCTCATTTTATTGGATAAGGGAGGAAGTTTATGGCATACAAATCAAAGAAACTCAAACAAAAACAGCTTACAAAAGAAGAGCAAGAACAGCTAGATCATGAACTCAAAGAACTTGCCGAGCTACTGTATGACATTTACCAAGATAAGAAACGAAAGGAAAAGAATAATGACGTACCATCAAATATCTGACAAATACCTTACCGATTTTAAGGAGCTCTGCGACAAGAAAGGTATCAGGTACGAAACCGAGGCGGAATATCATGAAGCAGCCAGCAATCTTGTTGGATTCGTGGATCTACTGGTGCAGATCGACATGGAAGAACGAGGTCGCAAGAAACGACTCGAGTCTGAACCGAAAGGTTTTGCACTAGAGGGTAAAGGCCGAAGTTGCTCACTTTGTAAGCGAAGTGTCTATGAGGGCGATGGTTGGTATGACAAATGGGGCTTTAAGTGTATGAATTGCCAAGATGCGGTTAATAAAAAGAAGATCCCAGGATCACTATGCCGTGATTGGGATAACGAGAAATGTATTACTGAATCATTGCTGGCATATAAGGTGGGGCTACATAGCCAAACGATTCGTAAGCTCGTTCGAAACGGTGAAATCAAAGTACGCAAGATTCCAAACGGTCCGAACATGATACTACGCAAAGATAATCCGAATATTGCAGATACTTTGAAACGAGAACAAAATATCCAGGCGAACAAGGTTAGCACCAAAACCACAGCAAAGTAGCTAAGATAGTAGCTACCAAGTGTCACTCATGACGAACCTTCCTGCTGAATCCTTCTCATAAT
Organism: Saccharimonadales bacterium (SeqCode); assembly: GCA_049661165.1. Taxonomy (GTDB): domain Bacteria; phylum Patescibacteriota; class Saccharimonadia; order Saccharimonadales; family UBA4665; genus JAGXIT01. The sequence goes on along the minus strand of JBASZU010000069.1, from coordinate 2,871 downwards.
CTCGGCATCCTCATCGGTGTAGCCGTATAGGTAGACTTGTATCTCTGATTTTGGGTTATCGTCGAAATATTCACGCAGTGCCTCAAAGGCGGTGTGTGCAGCTTTGTCTTTTGGATACATATGAATGCCAGAAGACAAGAGTGGGAATGCTATTGACGTAAGCTTGAGCTCCTCTGCTCGCCTCAACGATTCCCAGTAACAACTCTTGAGAATATCAGTTTCTTGGCCGTGATGTCCTTGGTATATAGGGGTTGCCGTGTGAATGATATATTGAGCAGGAAGTTTAAAGCCCTGAGTGACCACCGCATCACCAAAGGGGCAGTAGTTAATTTCGTCACATACTTTTGTTAGTTCGGCATCTCCTGCGGCTTCAAATATCTGCCCGCACAGGCCACCGCCACCTTTTAGTCCAACATTTGCAGGATTTACGATAGCTCCGCCACTAAATTCGAGTATGTCACCTTGTATGATTTTGATCCGTTGATTCATAGTGCTTGCTACCTTAGCTTACATTTACGAATTTTCAAAGTTTTTGTGGTTGCAGAGGCAGAACGCAGCGTATTTAGAACAGGTTACTTGCAGGCTCGGAGAGTATTAGCTCGTATGGTATCATCGTTCCTGCTGCTGTGTTTTTCCAAGGACTTTGCCCATGGGTAAAGTCTACAATTTCATCAGTTGAATGGCCTTGCCATTTATTACATATTTCTTGAACTAGGCTGATTTCTTCTGCGCTCATCAATTTGCTGTTTACTGTCTCTACTGCACTAATCATGAGTGCCTGACCTTTTGGCTCGATGGCTATTGCTTGCTCTTCATAAAGTTCGTCAATAGCACGGAAGTAATCATCCGCAACAGGACCTTTCGGTATGCAACGATACATGGCATTGGTCATTGATTTGCCGTTGTGAAAGTACCATGCAAAATCACTTAAGTAGACAAGTTTTGCGAGTTTTGTTTTAGTGACTTTGCCGTCGCTATCGGCGCCGAACTTTATACAAGCCATAATAAGGTCTTTGAATTTTTTATAATCTATAAATGAGGACTTCGCGTCAATACCGGTAGTGATCTCCGATAGATTAACCGAAAGCATACTCGCTAGCTTATACAGCTGTCCAACAGTGAGCTCGCGTTTGCCTTGTTCCAAGAGAGCATAAAATGGTCTGCTGACACCTATTGTTTCGGCAGCCGTTTCCTGGCTAATGCCCTTACTCTCCCTTAAATGCCTGATTTTGCTAGTTGCAACGATATTTGCACCTGATTTCATATTCTGTATAGTATCACACTCTCGAGGGCATGTAAACAATAATTACAACGCAATATCCTTTACAATGTATTGCCGATACGCTATATTTAGTAGTAGCAGAGGTAAAACAAACACCAAAGCTAATGCCGCCACCCTGCTCCTGGAAAGAATAGAGTGACGGCAATGAGGAAGACGACCGCCTTCCTCACTATATTAACACTAATAAGTGAGGGTACAAAAATGGGTAAGAACTACCACGTTACCAAACGTCCAGATGGAGACTGGCAATACAAACTCCCAAATGCAACAAGGGCTTCAGGCATAGCGCCAACACAAAGTGCTGCCGAGCATGCCGCTAAAGAATCCGCGCGGCGTTCGGGCCAGGGCGGTGAGATAACTATCCACCGACCTAACGGACAGATCCGTGATCGCGATACCATATCACCAGCTAACGATCCAAACCCACCTTTGGATAAAAAGAATTAGGAGAAAATCATGACAAAACCAAAGCAGGACACGATTATAGTTAATGGTACTGAGCACGAATGGACCGAGAAGGATATTACCTACCAGCAAGTAGTTAATCTGGCATATGACGGTAACCCGCCAACCGGCGAGGGCGTCACTTTCAATGTTGCTTACTTCAAGGGCCAGAGTAACCAAGAAGGCTTCCTTGGCCCAAATAGTAAACCACTGCATGTCCGAGACGGGATGGAATTTCGTGTCAAACACTCTACTCGCTCATAACCCAGCAGTCGCTCAGCTGGAACAAGAAGGCTACCACGTAACCCTATTGTCGGGTTATGTGGTAGTTAATAGCATTCCATATGTTACGTCGGGCGGTGATGTTGCTGAAGGCAGGCTTATTATTGCCGTTACAATCAGCGGTGATACTGTCAGTGTTGGTGACCATCAAATTGAATTCATGGGCCAGTTTCCGCATACAGCGGATGGCAAAAAAATGGACAATATTCTAAGCGAAAGTGTAACCGGGAACCAGCTGGCGGACGGAATAGTAAGCAACTATAGGTTCTCAAACAAACCCACTTCTGGTGAAGCTCTCGATGACTGTTACAGAAAGTTCAAGCATTATGAGTCTCTGATATGCCGCGAGGCGCAGGCAATTAATCCCGATGCAACCGCACGAATACTTAAGCCGATTGATCGAATTGACGAGAGTATCTTCCGATATGCGGACACTAACTCTACGCGGGCAGGCATTACTGAGCAGGCTAACAAGTTTCGGCAGTATAAGGTTGGCATTGTAGGACTTGGTGGCACGGGATCATATGTGCTAGATAAAGTTGCAAAAACTGCCGTCGCAGAGATCCATCTGTTTGACGGTGATGTTTTTGAGAACCACAATGCATTCCGAGCACCGGGTGCTGCTACTATTGATGATCTCAAGCAGCGTCAGAACAAGGTTGCGTACTATTTCAACATTTATGATGCCATGCGCACCGGCATTCATATACATGAGCATTACTTGGCAGCGGAGAATATATCTGAACTGAACGGGCTAGATTTCGTATTCATCTGTATTGATTCAGGATCAAGTCGAAAAGTAATCGCCGAATATTTGCGATTACAGAAGATCCCGTTTGTTGACACAGGTATTGAGCTGACGA
>JBASZU010000068.1:0-9240 GCA_049661165.1 Saccharimonadales bacterium (SeqCode) | reverse complement strand
ATTGCCCTGCACATCTACTATTACAACCATAAGCGTATCCACAGCGCATTAAAGATGAGCCCGGCAGCTTACGCTGCCAGTCTCAACAAGAGAGACAGGGTGTTCGCTAAAAGGGGAGGTTGACAGGAACGTAAAAATCTCAGGTAGACCATACATACAAAAAGAGCCTACCTCACAGTAGACTCTATTTGTGTGGCTAAGCATATAGGTCTAGTACATTTATGATGGATAACTACAAACCGCTCGCAGTAACTACTGGGTTATAGTTTAGTACTATACCATACTGATGTTCGAACTCATCTCTACACACATTCAATGCTTTACCGGCTGCCTCAATAGATATAGGTGTTTGGTGATGAAGGTATTTATTTCTTTTATCAAGTACTCTTTGTATTGCTTTATATCGTTTACGATCCCCACTGAGCCGTAGAACATTAATTTGTTTTCGCGCAGATATCTTCTTAGGACTTAGTAATTTCTTAATAGATGAACTGCTGCCGACATAACGTGTCTTAATAATTTCTTCAAGAACAGTCCAGCTGTGCACAGTGCTGAGTTCGTTCTGATTCTCTTTCAATTCACTCACAGCCAAAGAGAAGATGTAAGCCAAATTCAGTAGTTTTCCATTATATATCTTCTCGAATGTTTCAGCAGCTTTATCGAGAATCTCTAAATTAACTGTTTTTCTATCCTTAATTCTTTCATCATTCCAGAATCCATCATCTTTATTGAAGGTTATTAAAACTCTTGCGCTAGAAGGTGAATATGCGTAACTTTGTATAGGGCCAGCAAATCCTAAGAATTCTTCTCTTGTATATGATGGCTGAACTACGTCATTTTTGCGTAAATGTTGATATTGAAAATACGAAAAATTATTATTCTCAGAAAAAAAATATCCATCAACTAACATGTACAAAATATTAAGAGGTTTTAGTGCGTAGCGCCATTTTTCAAATATATCTTTATGATTAGCTAACTCTTGATCCGTAAACATGATTAATCCATCCTGACAAACTTGTATTAAAAATTTACCGTCTTGCGATGGGTATTCATGAACTACGGCTGACATCTTGTTTAGTAATTCAGGTCTAGAATACACATAATTCGATTCCATGATGGATTCATCGAAAGTTATTGGTTGTTTGACCCAAATGCTCGGCAGTGTATAGAATGCCGCAAATCTTTTTTTAGATTTTAGATTAACTTGTTGCATATCATCCTGTTTAGATCGGATAAAAATCACTTCAAATGCAAAAGCATAATTAAGGACATAGGTCTCAAATTCTGCTGTTGCATCTGGCTGGGGGTGAGGGATTCGAACCCCCGAATGCCAGGACCAAAACCTGGTGCCTTACCACTTGGCCAACCCCCAATGGATTGCAAACGATACAAGAGGTAATTTTACTTGAGAAGCATGCTAATTTCAACTTTATATCAACCGCGACCGCCTAGATAGCACAATTGAAACTGCGCCGGGTAAAATAGGGAGCCAGTAGGTTGAGAGGCGGAAGGCAAGGGCGATTGCTATGGCCGTGGTACTGCCCACCCCATATGCCATAAAACCACCCACCAAACCGGCTTCAACGCCTGCAAGGCCGCCGGGCGTCGGCACAGCAGCACCCACCAAAACTCCACCGGTGTACACAAGAAGCAGCTGTGGCAGGTCAAGCCAGACACCAAAGCTTCGCGCCGCGAGGTGCAGTATAAGCACATTGGTCAGTGTCAGGGCGCACAGCGCTAGCGCGGCGTATGCTAGCCTGTGCGGCTGACGCTCGTATCGGCGCAGGCTCGCCAGCAGGTTGCGCACAAAGCTGCGTAACGCACGGCGTACGCGACCAAGCAATAGGGCAGAACCAAGCAAAAGACAAATCCCAAGTAAAACCCACCCCTGTTTTAGCGACCATCCCAGACGAAATTGCCCGGCAGAGCCGGTGAGGAGCACAAGCGCAAGCAACAGCAAATGCACGCTCACGCCCAGTAGGTTATTTATGCTTACCACCGCCGTCGCCTGTGCAACTGTGTGCCTACGTTTATGCAAATATAACCCATGAAAGCCTAAACCGCCGAGCCCCGACGGCACGAGTCGGTTTATGCAGGATGCGGCTAGCTCTACCGCAAGCAATTCCCGAAGTTTCAAGCGCTGAAATGCCAAAAAACTGTAGGCAAATGCCGCCAGTACGAACGTAAGAGCCACAAGCGGTAGTGACAGCCAGAAGTCATGCAGCTCTGCATTACGCATCACCCCAACACTCTGCCCAAACATATCCCAGTTTTTCCAAACAAATACTGCCACCAGTACAGTAAACACAAACGAGGCAAGGGGGCGTACTAATTTTTTCCGTAACCGAACCATAAGCCTATTGTACTCTATAACAACACATGCGAGAGCGTCATGAAGGTATTTAGAACCAAAAGCACCAAGAGCGACCGCTTAAACACTACCTTTGCAATACCTTCTCTGTCACGCCGCCAGTTGGGGCTGAACATGGGCTGTAGCCAGTACAGACCAACCGCTACGGTCGCCAGGCCAAACATAAAGCCAGCATGACCCCAGCGAGCTAGTAAGTAGCACGCCACAATAAACGCAACGCCAAAAAGGCGCATCTCCCAAACGGTGCGAGCTAATCCGTGTACTCCGGGCATAACTGGGATGTACGCTGCCTTGTAGTCTTCAAAGCGGCGAATTGATATGGCGTGAAAATGCGGCATCTGCCAGGCAAGCATAATTGTAAAGAGTAGCCAAGCTGCCTCATCAAACCGGCCAGTGGCGGCTACATATCCGGCCAGTGGCGGGGTAGCGCCTGGAAATGCACCAGTGAGAGTCGCCCACGGCGTACGACGTTTGGCATAGCCATAAACCACCGTGTACATAACCGCGCCAAATAGGCCTATGAGCGCTGTCTTTATGTTCGTCAGCCCAAACAGTAAGCTAAATCCCGCAAGATAGAGCACGGCTGCGTATATGCGCCCAATCTGCAAGGGAATGGCACCCGTTACCGAAGGTCGCTTCGCCGTTCGCTTCATACGAGCATCGATGTCGGCGTCGAGGTAGTTATTTACCACGCAAGAAGCCGCGATGATTGCCATCATCCCTGCAGCCAACCCGAACAGCGAAGACCACCCCACTGCGTCAGGCGAGCCTATCATAAACCCGCCCACGCCAGCAAAGACATTGCCAAACACAATCCCGGGCTTCGCGACAAAAATAAAGTCCTTCACTTTCACTACTGAGCTATACCCTCGTCGTGTTTAACCATTTCCGTCATATCACGGGGCATCATATTGTAGTCTAGGTTCTGCATAATCCAGATTGAGCCAACTACCAGACAAAGCACAACAAACACCGTAAATATGCCCGCGTAGAGGTTCATGCGTACTTTGCGCTCGGTAGAAACGTGCAGGAAAAACATAACCTGCACCAGCATTTGCACGACTGCCGCTGCCGCCAGTAACCCAATGAGCAGCCCTCGGCTAAACACAACATTTTCAGCTGCTTTGTACGCCCACACGAATGTAAATGATGCCAGCGTCAGCACCACAGAAAACGCAAAACCCGCCACATAGGTTTGCACACTTGCTTTGCGAAAATTTGGGAGCGGCTGTATGTGCTTCGATAATTTCATTTAGATAACCCCCAGTAAGTACACGATGGTAAATATACCTATCCAAACAATGTCTAGGAAATGCCAAAACATCGTAAACATTGTAAACCTGCTCATTAGCCGGCCACCAAGACCACGTTTGTAAATGTACAGCCACGTTCCAAGCAGCCACGTTAGACCGACGAATATATGCAGTCCATGCGTACCAACCAAACCAAAGTAAGATGAGAGAAACGCGCTTCTAGTCCAGCTATGGCCTTCCGCCAGCAGCGCCTGGAATTCGTACAGCTCCATTCCAAGAAATAGCGCACCCAGCAGGCCAGTGACTGCAAGCCAGCGCAGTGTATTTGCCTTTTGCCCGGCATGAGCCGAGAGTAGCGCCAACCCGCTTGCCAAACTACTCAGCAGCAGTACCATTGTTTCTGCAAGGACAAATGGTAGTTCAAAAAGCTCCTGTCCGCTTGGACCAACGGCAGTCGCGCCGCGCAGCACCATAAATGTTGCGAACAGGCTCGCAAATAAAATACAGTCAGTCATGAGGTATATCCAAAACCCGAGCGTTGTTTTTGATGTCTCACTGTCATCCAGAGCGAAGTCGAGGGTTCTCGTCGCCTTCAGGCGCTTTTGGCGCACAGATTTCTCCATTTCGGCTTCGCCTTCAGTCGAAATGACAGAAAGTCTAGCTGTTTTGAGATTACTCATGCGTTTCCTTTCAGCGCAGCCACGTCGTGGCGCTTTGCTTCTGCCGCGCTTACCTCGTACTCAATATTTTCTTCAAATGTTCGGCGAATGAGCGTCACAACCACGCCAATGATTGCAAACACAGCTAACCACCACAGGTGCCAAATGACAGCAAACCCAAACAAACAGGCAAAACCACCAATCCATACGCTCAAGCCCGTGTTTCGCGGAAGCTCAAATGCGGTGTAGGGCCCGCTGTACAATGACCGCTTCGTTTGTTTTGCTTCCCAAAACGCATCGCGGGCAGTCACCAGCGGCAAGCGTGCAAAGTTATAGTGCGGCGCCGGCGATGGCACCGACCACTCAAGCGTACGGCCACCCCACGGGTCGCCAGTTTTATCGCGTAGTTCTTTGCGCTTCCATATGCTATAGCCCAGTTGCACTACCTGCAGCACCACGCCGAGGCCAATAATGATTGTCCCTATCCCAGACACAATAAACAGCGACTGCCAGCCCAGGCTCGGGTCGTAGTGGTCAAGCCGCCGCGTTGCACCCATAAACCCAAGTATGTAAATGGGGATGAAGGTAACCAAAAAGCCAACCACCCAGCAGGTAACGGCCGCCTTGCCGAGCCGTTCGTGCAGTCGAAAACCAAAAATTTTCGGGAACCAGTAGGCAATCCCCGCCAAATACCCAAAGACCACACCGCTAATGATGGTGTTGTGGAAATGCGCCACCAAAAAGAGGCTGTTGTGTACCTGAAAGTCTATGGCTGGCACAGCGAGCAGGACACCCGTCGCACCACCAATCAAGAATGTCGTCGCAAACGCCATAAACCACCACATGGGCGTCATAAATTCTATGCGGCCCTTGTACATAGTAAACAGCCAGTTAAACACTTTTACACCAGTTGGTATGGCAATAACCATGGTCATAATGCCGAAGAACGCGTTCACGTTGCCGCCAGCGCCCATGGTAAAGAAATGGTGCGCCCACACCAAAAACGATAGTACGGTAATGCACATAAGCGCCCACACCATGCTGGTATAGCCAAACAGTCGCTTACGGCTCAGCGTAGCCACAATTTCGCTATACATACCAAACGCAGGCAGCACCAATATGTAGACCTCTGGGTGACCCCACGCCCAAATGAGGTTTATGTACATCATGGCGTTACCACCAAGGTCAGCCGTGAAATAGTGCATGCCAAGCGAACGGTCAAGCGAAAGCATAAACAGCGTCGCAGTCAATATGGGGAAAACCACCACCACAAGCATCATTGCACCTAAAACACTCCAGGCAAACACCGGCATTTTCATAAGGTTCATGCCTTTAGCGCGAAGTTTTAGAATAGTCACTATAAAGTTAATCCCGCTCAGCGTACTGCCCACTCCGGCAATTTGGATACTCCACAGCCAGTAGTCCACACCCGGGCCCGGGCTATAGGCAAGTTCGCTCAGCGGTGGATACGCCAACCAACCCACCGCACCAAACTCGCCGTACACCAGTGAAAGATTCACCAGTACCACACCGGCAAGATATAGATAAAAACTAATGGAGTTGAGGGTAGGGTAAGCCACATCGCGCGCACCAAGCATCAGCGGCAAAACAAGGTTTATAATCCCAAACATCAGCCCCATGGCCACAAAGAAAATCATAATGGTGCCGTGCGCAGTAAAGATTTGCTGGAAATGCTCTGCGTCGAGGAATCCATCGGAATTACCGCTCGCCAACGCCTGCTGCAGCTTCATCATAATGGCGTCGCCAAAACCGCGTAGCAGCATCACCACCGAGACAATTATGTACATGACGCCAATTCGCTTGGCATCTTGCGTGGTCAGCCATTCGCGCCACAGCCATTGCCACTTTTTGAAATATGTCAGAAGTCCAATCACGAGCAGAAGACCGCCCACGGTCGCAATCTGCCCACCAAATTGCACCCAGCCATGCCAAAAGTAGCTCCACTCCATCTTTCCGAGCAAATCAGCCAATATCATGCATTTACCCCCCAGAGAGTCATGAGATATGAGTCACGAGTCATGAATAACAGAGTATTTGCGATTGACGCATCTTGTCTCATGTCTCTTATCTCATGACTCATTAGCGCATACCCCCCACATCGTGGTTCATGTGCATCGTTGGAACAGCATTCTCATTGCTCCCCATTTTCATCTGGGATGGTACTTTTTCCTCTGTAAGCTCCACTTCGCTTGGCGGCGTGCTATGCATATACTTCATGATAACATTGTCGTAGACACTGCGGTCGGCTACATGAAAATAAGAAACCTTGTTCGTGCTAGGCTTAGCGAGCATGTCGTACCTCTGCTGGGTCAAATGTTCACCCCCGTGTGCTTTCGTTACCCACGCGTCAAAATCACGCACCGTCATGGCCCGGGCTTTAAACTTCATATCCGCAAAGCCTTTTCCGCTGATGTTTGAGGACATGCCCTCATACACCCCAGTCGTGTCGGCAGAGACATGTAGTTTCGTCGACATACCGCTCATAACGTAAATTTGTCCTGCCAGCTGCGGTATCCAAAAGCTGTTCATGGGGGCATCACTCGTCATAGTAAACTCCACCGGCCTGCCAGCAGGGAAAGCCACTTCATTCACGCTAGCGACACCCTGCTCAGGATACAAAAACAGCCATTTCCACTGCAGCGCCACCACTTGCACCTGTAGCGGCTTTTGGTTGCTTGCCAGCGGCTTGAATGGGTCGAGGCTATGGCTTGTCACCCACGTCACAACGGCAAGCACGCTGATGATAGCTATTGGTATACCCCACCAGAGAGCCTCATAGCCTTTGTGCGTATCCCATTCCGGCTTGTACTCTTGCTTGTGCCCAGCGCGGTATCGCCACGCAAAGCTGAATATCATAAAATACACTGGTACGAGCACCAGCAGAGCAAGTGCCGTCGCGAACACCAGTAAATCTCTTTGGCGGTTGGCAATTTCACCACGTGTTTGCAACAGTGGAAAAGAATGGTTGAGCGAAAGCGCCACCAGCACACCCAGTACAAGCGCAGCTCCCACCAGCCACAAAACTGTCATTTTTGTGCGGGATAGCCGCGGAACAGAGGGGAGTTTCACCCGGGAAGCTTTAGCCAGGACTCGCTCAATAACCCTCATCATGCTTACGCATTATTGTACACTAGATAGGTAAAAGTAATCTAGCCTTTATAAACGCCCTGTCTATGTCCAACATCAAGGATTAGAACGGTCAAGTTAGCATCTGCTACATCGTATATTATTCGATAATCCCCGACTCGTAACCTGTAATAAACCGACCCCTTTAGACGCTTACTCGCAAGTGGCCTTGGATCCTCTGATAGTTTGTATATTTTGCTTAGTATTCGTATCTGCTGAACTTTATCTATCCGCTTTAGAGCACGTAAGAATTTTGGTTTAAATAGAACCTCGTATTTCATGCATTGTTACTCCAAGTTCCTTTAGAGCCTCCTTAAAAGGTATCGGTTGCTCACCGTCATTGTAAGATTTATTCGCTGCTGAAATATCAGCCATATCTTCAAGATAACGAACAAGCTCATCGTTGATGATTTGTGAGAGGCTTGTATCGTTGACAAGTGCGTAGTACTGCACACCCTTTTTAATGACAGGGTTTAAATATATAGTAGTTTTTTCGTTTTCGCTAGTAGTTTTTGTGGTCATTTGTAGAACCTCATCTTTCTCGTATTATGGTAATCCTCGGCAGGACCTCATGGATAAAGCTCTGGCGAGCCTCGGTGATGAGCCGGATGTTTACATTATAGCGCTATGACGTCATGAAGTCAACATAGTCGAATGCACCACCTATCAAATAGTACCCTAGCGAGTAAGACCCAAGGTAGCGTAACGTGCAAGGACTGACGTGACTGTATCACCATCAGATGTTGCACCCTTCCATACTTTTATAATCTCTGCACCGTTCCGGTCTCGGTCCGGTATCTTTGCGGAGCGCATCAACCCGCGCATGGAAGCCTGTACTTTTGTGCGGCTATAAACGTTGCCGCATGCGAATCTGAGCCGTTGATGTGCATCTTCAAGCACAGCTGCGGCTCCAACTATATCCGGCCTAAAACTCTTCCGTGCTAGAGTATTTGATCGGCTACCAAGCACAGGAGTTACCGTGCTAGAAACAATTTTTTGCCACACTGTGCTAGTCTCGTCAGACAAGAAGTTAGGTAATTCCGCCTTCGGGCCAACCAAAAGATCTCCCACGTTTACCTCTAAGGGAAGTACAATACCCGCTATTTCTTGTTGAAGTTGTTGTAAGGAGGCCGGGTTAAAACGAAACTTCCTCTCACCGTCAACAAATAATCCTGACCCCTTATCTAAGGCCAGCCCCACGATTTTGCTGGAATAGACAACCTCGCCAGGGGTTTCTAAGCCAACCTGCAAGTTACAAAAATTTGTCGGATCCAAGCTGCTCACAGAACCGAAAACATACATATGAGTATTATAACACTGTTTGTAAAGTATTGCAAGTTGTTCTTGACGTGAATCACGAAACTCTGCCCCTGTCATTCCGAGTACTGAATCAAGTTCAGCATAAACTCCGTCTGAGGAATCTCCTTATTTTACTTGTAGCTATATGGTGAAAAGGAAGATCTTTCTACTTCGTCCGCTAGCCAGCGGACTTCGCTCAAAGCCTGCCCTCGACCCGATCGGGGGATGACAGGTTACGGTGTTTTAGTTTCGTGATTCAGGTGTTCTTGTGGTCGAATTTACGAAAACCACTATGAACAGCGGGAAAGTACAGCTAAGTTCACTGGGTTGGACAAGCAATACCCGTCTATACTATCCATGAGCACCAGTATCATCCTCCGGGTTTGACCCGAGACTCAGGCAACTAGAAATGTTCCCGGATGTGGCTGTAGGAGTAGTCCCATGTGGCGTCGGTTTTTTTGTGAGGATTAAAGATGTTCTCTGGGTCAAATATGTGCTTCACCTGCTTAAA
>JBASZU010000067.1:0-3063 GCA_049661165.1 Saccharimonadales bacterium (SeqCode) | reverse complement strand
CAAAGTGCGCCTGCCGAAAAGCGCGTGTCGCAAAATGGCATTCGTTTTGTGTATTTCGACATGAATGGCTGTTTGGTGCGCGCCGCCAGCAGCGCCTTTACGCGCCTTGCAGAAGAGAGCGGGGCAGCTCCCGACACCGTAGAAACAGTGTATTGGCAGTACAACGATGCCGTTTGTCGCGGCGACAAAACTATTGACGAGCTGAACACCGCCCTCGCCGAGCGGCTCGGAATTATGGTCGATTGGTACCAATACTACTTAGACGCCCAGGAGGCCATGCCGGGCATGAGCGAGCTTGTTTCGTGGGTGGCAGAGAATTACCGAGTGGGGCTACTAACAAACACCATGCCCGGACTGGTTCAAACCATGCAGGCAAGGGAGCTGCTGCCAGCAGTAAACTTCGATATCATTATCGATTCTTCAGAGGTAAGAGCCATAAAACCCGAGGAGAAAATATATCAGATAGCAGCCGAGCGAACCGGGCTATCGCCCCAAGAGATACTACTGATTGACGACGACCGGCCTAACCTAGTTGCCGCCGGTCGCCTTGGCTGGCACACCATGAAGTTCCAATCGCACCAACCGGGTGAGGCTATTGCGGCTATATACACCGCATTGCAAACCACTTAAGTCTTTTCGGTTTCCCTCTAGGTATCAATTCTGTCCCAGCTGGGACAGAATTGATACCTAGATGTATTAAGACGTGTTGTGCCTCTTGGGGGTTTAGCTACACCTGTCGTGCTAAAGTTAAGACGAACATAGACCCTCTAGAGCAGAGTAAGGCCAAGCGTCAGCATAACCACGAAGGCAATTCCCCCGGCTATGGCAGCGCCTTTGAAAGCATCTTTACTATTACCATAGCCAGTGCGCTGTTGAAGCTTTGTGTACACCCACGTCGCAACCCCAACGGCAAACAATAAGGCAACAAATACTGGGCTCATGGAACATCCTCCATTCGTAATTTTTCGGCAGTAGCGGCAAGCGCCGGGTGGTCTGGCTCGCCAGCAGAATCTTTATGAAATGCTTTGTCGAGTTCGTCTGGGGTATTGAAGGGCACCAAGTGAATGTGTGCATGCGGCACGTCAACACCAACAATAAGCTCGCCCACATATGTCTTGCCAGATTTTTCGCGGAGATTGTGGGCAACTTTTTGAACTGTATCTCTTAGAGCCTGATAGTCCGAGGCAGCCAAATCCCACACAAACTCAACCTGCTTTTTTGGCACCACAAGCGTATGACCGGGCTGTGCCGGGAAAATATCAAGGAAAGCGAATGTGTGTTCGTCTTCGTACACCTTATGGCAGGGGATTTCACCCGAAATAATCTTTGTAAAAATTGAATCTTCCATACCCTTACAGTATACGGCAGCTGCTACAATAGTGCTATGACAGAGGTCGAGAAACTCTTACACCAAATTGATGCCCGCGGCTACACGCACGTTATTTTTGACCTAGATGCTACCCTGACGCTCCTGAACCTGCCGTGGAACGAATGGGTGGAGATGATAGTCAGGCGTCTGCCTGCCGAGCAAGCGGCCTCTTTCCGCAAAGTATCATCGCAGCCGGGTATGGCGTGGGGGCGGTACACAAATGAGCACGTCGAAAAGTACGAAACTTTTTTGCCCGCGCTACTAGAGGCCAGCGAAGAGTTTGAGCATACGTACTTTGCGCACACGCCGTATGATGAACTGGCAGGAGCCGTTCATACGCTCGCGGGGCAGGGGAAGACACTTTACGCGTGGTCGGCAAACATGCGCACAACGGTAGAGCGCGCGCTGCTAGAACTAGGAATTCACCAGCATTTCACAAAGATTGTAACGCGCAACGATGTCCGGCTGGCCAAGCCCCACCCCGAGGGCTGGAGCCTGCTTGACGACGGCACACCGAAAGACCGCTACCTGTTTGTGGGCGATAGTAGCAACGACGAAGGTGCCGCACAGGCACTTGGTATCGACTATTTCGAGATTACTTTCTTCCGCCAAAACCGCCACTAGTACCCCAACCCCTCTAGCCTGATGGATATCATGGTCGCCAGACATGGTGCTGGCTTGTCTGTATGTTCCTGAGGTGTAGCCGTAGCTACGCTGAAGAACGTACGGGCGAGTCAGTGCCGTAGCTGGTGGGTATGATACATCGGGATAGGGGGTCAGGGTACTAAGCACGAACGAGGTGAAACGCACCTCTGTTATTTTGACTTCCCGGGTGAAACCGGGACGTATTCGCGCCAGTGTTTGGGCTGAAGGTCGGCGAGGTTTGGGTCGGACAGACAGCGAAGCAGCAAGCGGCCCGTTTCGGCGTTGGTGAAAAGGGGAATGTGGTTGTCTATGGCGAGCCGGCGCATGAGGTAGGCTTCGTCGCTTTTTTCTTCGCGCGAGGGAATGCTCACCATAAGGTCGAGTTTGTGGCTGCGGATGAGGTCGGCGAGGTTTGGTGTTTGTTTGCCCTGAACTTTATAGACCCGTTTGGTCGCAATGTTGTGTTCCTTCAGAAATTCGTGCGTGCCGGGCGTAGCGTAGACAGTCCAGCCACTTTCCGCCAGGCTACGAGCTTCCTCTATGAACTTGTACTTTTGCTCGTCGGCCAGGCTAATGAGCACACGCTTGCCCTCAATCTTCTGCTCGGTTGCGAGCCACGAGCGGTAAAAGGCAGTTTCTATCTCGGAACCAAAGCAGGCAACTTCACCGGTAGAAGCCATTTCAACCCCGGCTACCGGGTCGGCGCCTTTCATACGATTGTAAGAGAACTGCGGCGTTTTGACGCCCACGTGGTCGAGGCTGAGTGTCAGGAATATTTCCGGGTGCGGCTGGCCGAGCATGGCTTCGGTCGCAATCTGAATAAAATTGTAGCCCGATACTTTCGACACAAACGGGAAAGAGCGCGAAGCACGCACGTTACACTCTATAACCTTGAGTTCGTTGTCTTTGGCAATAAACTGAATGTTGAACGGCCCAGTTATGTCGAGGTTTTTTGCTACCTGTTTGGCAATGAGTTTGGCGCGTCGCACAGTTTCGAGGTACAGACGCTGGGCAGGGTAGACCACCGTGGCATCGCCCGAATGCACACC
>JBASZU010000066.1:0-15608 GCA_049661165.1 Saccharimonadales bacterium (SeqCode) | reverse complement strand
ACGAGTAGCCGCAGGACTGTGGAACTACCACCTCGCATTTGGACCACTTGATCCAAGCTCGACTCAGTAACCCAACTGGGTAGGGGTACTGTGAGGTTGGGGGTATATGTTATTGGGGAGCGGGTCTCATGATACAACAAGAAGTTCCCTCAGACGGAGTTTATGCTGAACTTGATTCAGTACTCGGAATGACAGGGATAGAGTTTCGTGATTCAGGTGATTAAGACCTTAATCTTTGCGACATAGTATTGTAGGACTTTGTTTTTTTACCAATATTTACCTTATCCCACGACGCGGAAGACTTCGTCTAGGGTGGTGCGACCGGCAATAACATGAAGAATGGCGTCCTGGAGCATGGTGCGCATACCACTAGCACTAGCAGCCGCTTCGATTTCCTGGGCAGAAAGTACTTTTGTATGAGTCTCAAGTAGCGAGCGAATCTCACCTGTCATCCGGAACTGTTCTCGTATAGCAATTTGCCCTTTAAACCCATAGGGGTTTTCCGAAGAACTGACTGGTTTATGCAGCTTGAGTCCCTGCAGATTTGGGCGTGGAATGCTGGAAGGCAGCGTATCGACTACTTTCTGGATGGTGGCTATTTCCGCAGCGCTTGCCTCATATGGCTCCTTGGTCGTGTCATCAAGTTGTCGAATAAGCCGCTGCGCCATCACAAGTCGGATGGCAGAGACAAACAACGGGTTTTGACCTATCACATCGCTTAGCCTCGTAAGCGCGGCTGCAGCAGATGAGGCATGAAATGTAGCCATAACAAGGTGACCGGTTAGACTCGCTTGTAGCGCGGTTTTTGCCGTGTCGTTATCACGAATTTCTCCAACCATAATAATATCTGGGTCAAGCCTCAGAATTGCCCGCAGCTTATCTGCGAAGGAGCCGTCATTGCCGCTCTCGGTTGTCTTGATAGGAATTTGCGTAATACCCTCAAACTGGTACTCTACCGGGTCTTCGACCGTGATAATTTTGCGCTCATCGCTCGCCAAGCTGTTGAGCATAGAATAAAGCGTAGTGGTTTTGCCGGAACCTGTTGGGCCGACCACCAGAACAAGCCCGCTTGGCTTCACAATAATATCGTCCACAACGGCACGTTGCTCTTCTGACAGACCGAGTCTATCAAGGTTGTACATAGCCCGATCCATGTTGAACAAACGCATGACGACATCTATACCGTGGATGGTAGGGACAGTTTCCAGCCTAACATTGACGTCGACTTCTGTTCCGTCGGCCATTTTCACTTTTTGGGCAATGTGACCCTGCTGGGCATAATCAGCACTCGTACTCACATTCCCCGCACTTGCAATTGCCGCAATCAGCACCCGGTATTTGTCAAAATCTAGCTGCGCAACTGGGTGAAGTACGCCATCAATTCGCAATCGTACACGCGCGTTATTCACCTGTGTTTCAAGGTGAATGTCACTAGCATTCAGCCTGTGAGCCTGACTTACCAGATAGGCAAGCATGTCATCGGCGCGGACTTGCTGTAGCATTTCTGACACTTCGCTGACAAGCTGCTGGCTCCCCCCCTGTTTGATAGCTATGTCCTGGTAAACAACCTGTTTAGGGGGGTTGTACAGATTCATATAATCCCGGAAACCCGCTTCAGAAATGAGGTTAAACGCGACCTTTTGGTCGGTATAGTGCTCGGTAATGGCATTCATCGTTTGTTGCGATGTGGTAGTTGTAATGCCAAAAAGAATATTGCTCCGGTCGGCCTGAATAGGAATAATTTTGTATTGCCGCATCTGCTCGATAGTCAGGATGTCTCTAAACAGCGGTTTTTCCGCTAGCAATGATGTGTCTATATACCCCACACGCAGTACATCGGCGCGTCGAGCCGTTGCCTGCTCTTCATCCTGCCGAGCTTGCAGGTTATCTTCCATGCGATTTTCCACCCATACGTACTTATAGTATAACCGCTCGTGCTTTCAGAAAAAAGGATGATGTATGATGATGAGGTGAAACCTAGTATTGTTCTCATAGCCCATGATATCCGCAGTACCCATAACGTGGGAAGCTTATTAAGAACCGCGGAGTGCTTCGGTGTTGAACGGGTGTATCTTACTGGCTACACACCGTACCCTTCACTTCCCAACGACCAGCGTTTACCCCATATCCATCAGAAGCTGAGCGCACAGATTCACAAAACAGCCTTGGGGGCTGAGCAACTTGTCGCGTGGGACTACGCTGAAGACGCCGTGGCAGTCATTGCTACTCTCAAAAAAGCAGACTACAGCGTGTGCGCACTGGAACAAACCCCTGGCAGCCATGACATTTCGTCTTGGATGCCTCCTGATAAGATAGCGATTTTACTTGGACGTGAAGTCGAAGGCATAGCCGATTCATTCCTCGAGCTCTGTAATTACGCACTTGAAATAAGACAGTTCGGCCAAAAAGAATCGCTAAACGTTGTGCAAGCCGCAGCAATTGCTCTCTATCAAGCGCGGTTTGCTCGTAGTGGCTAAGTGTGCTATAGTTGTTATGACAATAGCAACACAAAAATGACACTATCCAAAACAAAACCACGCCGTCCGACGACGTCTCACCGAAAACGAACCGCTCAGCACCATAGAAAGAGCGGTACCTACATACACCCTTACTGGCCGTATTTACCAATTGTGGCTATCTTTACAATTGGGCTGTTGCTCAATACATGGTTTGCCGGAAATCAGCGAAGCGTACTTGGATATGCAACAGATATGAGTGCCTCGTCTTTGTTAAGCGGCACCAATTCTCAGCGTGCTGCAAACAGTCTCGGTGCCTTGGCTCTCAACGGCGTACTGAACCAGGCGGCGCAAAACAAGGCAAATGATATGGTCACCAGAGATTATTGGTCGCATAACACCCCAGACGGACAGACACCCTGGACATTCATTACTGCCGTTGGCTACAGCTACCAAACTGCGGGAGAGAACTTAGCCTACGGCTTTGGGACTGCATCAGATACCATTACCGGATGGATGAATAGCCCGGGTCACCGTGCGAATATCCTCAACACCAGTTTTAGTGAAGTTGGGTTTGGGATAGCCAACTCAGCAAACTACCAAGGGAGTGGTCCGCAAACAGTGGTTGTAGCAATGTATGCACTTCCGGTAGGCGGGACAGCTCCGGCTGCCCCAACACCAACGCCAGCTCCGACACCGGCTGCCGCACCAGCACCGACACCAGCTCCCGCCGCTAGCCCAGCTTCTACGGCATCGGGTGGTGGAGGCAGCAAACCTTCGGCTCCTATCCAAGAAGAGACTCCGACGGAGCCAGCACCTACCGAGCAACCAGCAGCCGAGCCAACTGTACCAGCACCCGCAACGAAACAGGGTGACACAGAAGAAGTTGCAAAAGCCGCGGACAACACCGCTCCCCAAAAAGTAACCCGGCTACAGGTACTCACGGCAACCAACGTCGGCTGGTCACAATTTGCAGTAAGTATGCTCGCCAGTATCGCCCTGCTTGCCTTCCTGTTGCGCCATAGCTTTGCCTGGCACAAAGTATTAGTTCGCGGCGAGAAATTTATACTGCATCACCCTCTCCTAGACATCTTATTTGTGGCAGTTGCAACTCTCGGCTTTATATTGCTGCAGACAACCGGTACTATTCGCTAATACGACGAAACGACGTTGAGTACCCTCATAAAATTCGGATTCGTTTTCAAATTACTGGAGTTTAATGTTCTCGCTTCCCACCAGATCGCTCAATTCTGTCATAACAAAACGTGGCTCAACCCTTGTCGGGAGCTTCACAGCTTGTTTGGCGGAATCTGGGCCAAGTACTAGCACTACCTCGTATTCGCCCAAGCTACTATCGATTATTTGTTTCATCTGGCTTAACAGCGCAGTGTCATCGCTACGCAGTAAGCGTATGTACAGGCGAGGCGTCTTGAGGGCTTCGGTTTCAGTTTTCGCCGGAGTTTTTGTGGCAATCTTGGTTTTCGATGCGGCCTTGGCAGGTTTCGGGACGCGAGCCTTCCGACCGGTTGCCTGGTACGCAGCCGCCTGTTCGTGAGTGACTTCGCGGGCATCATCAACAAGTAGTTTTACATCTTCGCTCGTGTTTCCATCACGCCCTTTTGTACTGAGTTTTCCGCGTATCAAAACCACACGGTCACGCTCCCACAGTCCAATTGTTTGCTGGTAGGCCGACGGAAATAGCACTGCTTCAATATCCCCATATTCATCCTCCACTTTGATGAACGCCATTTTTTGACCGTTTTTGGTGGTAATTTCACGCGTTTCCGTGATGCTCCCACCAACCACAACCGCACGTCCGTCGTGCTCGGGCTTGAGCACATTGAGCGGGGTTGTCTGTTCGGCCAGTAGCGCACTGAATGCCGCCAGTGGCTGTTGACTCAGGTATAGACCAAGGAGTTCACGTTCCCACAGGAGGAGTTCCCGGGCGTTGTGTTTATGTTCGGGCGGAGCAAGCTGTAAGGTGGGTTTTGCCGACATTGCATCGTCTGATACCTCTCCGAACAAATCAGTCTGGCCGCTGGCTTTTTCTTTTTGCAGGCGCTGTCCAAATGCGAGTATAACGTCTAGATTATGAAGCAGTGTCGAGCGGTCGCCAAAGGCGTCAAATGCTCCCGAGCGGGCAAGACTTTCCAGTGCTTTACGGTTGACAGTACGGAGGTTTACCGCACCCACAAAGTCCTCAATGCTGGTAAATGCACCACCCTCTCTAGCATGCACAATCTCTTCGACAGCGCCTTGTCCGACATTCTTTATGGCATTCATGCCAAACCGAATGGCATTCTTCTCCTTCACGACCGCAAATTCTCCGAACGATTCATTTACGTCCGGCGGCAAGACCTGGAGACCCATTTTTTTACACTCAGTAATTTCTATACTCAGACGGTCGGTGTCGTCGTAGTCGCTGGTCATGAGCGCGGCCATAAACGCTGCCGGATAGTGAGCCTTCAGGTACGCCGTCTGGTAGGCGATGAGCCCATAGCATGCAGCATGCGCTTTGTTAAAACAGTACGCGGCAAAGTCTTCGAGCTGCTTCCAAAACGTTTCCATGAGACTACGTTCAGCCCCCACGGTTTTAACAGCACCTTCTATGAACTCTGCTTTCATCTTGGCCATCATTTGTGGGTTTTTTTTGCCGATTGCCTTCCGGAGTGTATCGGCCTGACCACCTGTAAAACCACACATCTCTTTGCTAATCTGCATGACCTGCTCCTGCATGACAATTACGCCGTAGGTACTCTCGAGCGCCGGCTTCATTGCTGGGTGCATATAGGTTATTTGCTTTTTGCCATGCTTGCGGGCAATAAAATCCTCAATCCACTGCATTGGACCCGGTCGATACAGCGCCACCATAGAGATGATGTCTTCAAACACCGACGGCTGCAGTTCCTTCAAGTACCGCTTCATACCAGCCGACTCAAGCTGAAAAACACCGGTTGTATCGCCGCTACTAAGCAGGGTGTACGTTTTGGCGTCATCAAGTGGAATGGTGTTTATATCTATGTCGTCGCCGTAGACCTTTTTTATGATACGCAGGGCGTTTTTTATGATGGTGAGGTTACTGAGACCAAGAAAGTCCATCTTAAGGAGTCCCAATTCCTCTATGGGTCCCATGGGATACTGGGTAGCGACAACGCCCTTTTGTGCCATTTCAAGCGGTACAAACTTCACAATGTCGTCTGGTGCAATCACCACACCCGCCGCGTGCACCCCATGACTCCGCACGGTCCCCTCGAGAATGATGGCGTAGTCTATAACGGTTTTGCTCGTCTCATTTGTTTCGTACTCACGGCGAAGGTCGACATCATCTACTATGGAGGTTGCCAGCGGTATGTGACGTCCTTGTACGGGCTGGGGAATCATCTTGGCCAGACGGTCGGCTTCAGCGTAGGGTACCTGCAGCACCCGGGCAACGTCGCGCACGGCGTTGCGGGCAAACATCCGGCCGAACGTCACTATGTTCGCCACGCGGTCGGTACCGTACTTTTCTACGCAGTACTGGATAACTTCGTCGCGGCGCGTGTCTTGGATGTCTATGTCAACATCGGGCATAGAAATACGGTCGGGGTTTAAGAACCGTTCGAACAATAGGTCGTACGCAAGCGGGTCGAGTTCGGTTATCTTCAGCGCATAGGAGATGATGGAGCCGGCTGCACTCCCTCGTCCGGGGCCAAACACAATTCCTTGGTTTTTCCCCCAGTTAATAAAATCTTGAATAATGAGGAAGTAGCCGTCGAAACCCATTCGCTCAATAATCCCCAGTTCGTACTCTGCCCGTTCAATCACCGCCGGTGGGATATGTTTGCGCGCTTCAGCAATAGACATATCGACGGTATCAGCCTCTGCCACGTCACCGTACCGCCAAGCCATACCGCGAAACGCAAGTTTATCGAGATAGGTCTTTTCGGTCTCCCCTTCCGGTACTGGGAATTTCGGGATAAGGATTTTTCCAAGGTCAATATTGACTTCGCAGCGCTCCGCGACCGCCCGCGTGTTGCGAATCACCTCTGGGTGTTGCTCGCCCCAGCGCTGGATGAGGTCTGCTGGCGGTGTGACGTGCAGCTCATAATCCTTCAGACTCATGCGTTTTTCGTCGCTTAGGAACGCGCCCGTGCCCACACACAGCAGTATTTCGTGGGCGTCTTGGTCGCTGTGCCGCAAGTAGTGCGCATCACACGTCAGTACCACCGGTATGTCTAGCTCTTTCGACAGCTTAAACACGCCGCTATTGACCCGCTCATGCTCCGGGCTATGGCTTGGCGCATCTGGGTGACCGTGGTCTTGTACTTCCAGATAGTAGCGGTCGCCAAATGTTTTTTTGTACCAGCTAGCTACTTCTTTCGCTTTGGCGTAATCATCGTTCTTCAGCGCGTCGCCAATTTCGCCGCCCAGACAGGCGCTCATCGCAATCAGCCCCTCGCCGTAACGCTCTAGCAACTCGTGGTCTATACGTGGAAAGTAGTAAAAACCATCAAGATTGGCGGTCGTACTAAGCTGCATAAGATTTTGGTAGCCTGTTTGGTTCATGGCGAGCAAAATTAGGTGGTAGCGGTTTTTATCTTTCTGGGGGTCCTTGTCGGTGTGACGACGCGCCGCCACGTACGTTTCTATGCCAATGATAGGCTTTACCTCTTGGCCTAAACACTCTTTATAAAACTCAATGGTGCCGCTTAGCGTACCGTGGTCAGTCATGCCGACTGCACTCATACCCTGCTCTTTCACAAAACTCACCAGTTCGGGAATCTTGGTAAGGCCGTCGAGCAAACTATACTGCGTATGGTTATGCAAATGAACATAGTCTGCCGCGGTAGGTGCAGCTGATTTCACTTCATTTACCGTTTTCTTCTCTGTCACCTTCACCCCATTTTCGTCATTCTGAATTCATTACAGAATCTATACGTTCCTACTGACACCAATCGTGACGCATGGATGCCGAATCAAGTTCAGCATGACAAGGCTGATGGCGCAGTCCACTCCTCAACTAACAAGAATTATACCGGAAGCACTCACCCATCGTCACTTTCACTTTTACAACGACCTTACCAACGTTACTCACTCGTGTCAACAACTTCTGGTTGCTCCCACTTACCTGCTTGTTCTCTATCAATATAGGCCTCCACCCGATCAACAAGATATTTTCTACCTTCTTCCGGAGGATAGTCGTCAAACATTTCCTCAAGCGACTTTTTGCCATTCCAACCATATCTTTCTTTGCCCTTTACTGCGCTAACCTTGTCTTCCCCGAACACCCTTACGGCAGTGTTCAGTAAGCCGAGTCTAGCCCAGCCGGTGGCGAAAACACATACTCTGTTACTGCGCTCTGTAGCATAACGACAAGCAACCATTAGCATACGTGACCCCAAGCCTTTTCTGTACAACTCTTCGTCGCCAACACTCAAATAATCAGTAAATAATATTTCTGGATTATGGTTGAAACCGTACGCGAACTCGCCCCCATCTGAATACGGCAACGTGACTTCGAACCTACTCAGATTTATACCAGGCTTGGGCGTAACAATTACTTTGGACCGTGAGATAATGGCAATTTTTTGCTCAGGATTAATCTGAGGATCAAGATTTCTCGAAACAAAATCACTCGGTGCGTAGACTCCACGAAGCATTTACTAACAATATAACTAAATAGAAATATTGTCTACTTCTTCAAATAATTGCGGAGGTTTTCTACGGCTTTGGTGGCTTCGGCTATGGCTTTTTTGAGGTCTTTGTCCTCGGCTTCGCCGTCGTGGAGGCTTGAAAGTACTTCGCGGGCTTTGTCTTTGGCTTTTTGGCCTTTGCTCACGGCTTCGTCCAGCGATTTCTTGCCCTTACCCCGTAGTTCACCGAACTTGTCGCCAGCCTCTGCAAGGACATCACCCAGTTCTGTATGAAGTTTTTTGAGTTCTTTCTCGGCAGCAGCGTAGGTTTCTACTGCCTTGTCTTTGATGTCTTCACGCGTTTCCTTGCCGCTCTTTGGTGCCGTCAAAATCCCCGCAATATAGCCAGCTACCGCACTCAGGGCTGCGCCTATGGCTAGTTTCTTTGCTACATTTGGTTTTTCGGCTTTCGACATCTGCTATCTCCTCTTGTGTTTACTTGCTGTTGTAATGAACTTCATAAGCAATCGCAGCATGCCGACAGCACCGGCATTTTTGGCGAATGTTTCGCCAATTTCTTCCACGCGGTCAACTATGGCACCACCTTTGGTTGCAACTTCACGAAGTGACTTCACGAGCTTAAGTGTTAGCACGGCTATTGCTATGCTAAGAACAAGAAATATTGCCAGAAAAACACTGAGTATAATAACGAGAATTTCAAATGCGTCCATGCTAGTACTATAGCACTATTTTGCGCCCGCAAACAGTGCGCCGGTGCAGATGACTATTTTGCGCCCAGTCTCAGCTCGAGATGCTCGCGCAGTGGCTGACCCAAATCTTTGTGAGCCAACCCAAAATCGATAGCCGTTTTAAGATATTCTAGCTTGTCACCCGTATCGTAAAAAATGCCGTCTTGAATGGCGCGTGCGTAGAATGTATATCCATCGTGAATCATTTGTTGCATGATTGGCTGGACCATCAGCTCGCCATCCGCGTGTTTCTGAGCCGCTTTCTCTATGTAACCGATGATACCGGGCTGAAACAAGTAGCCGCTTACCGTCGCGAGGTTCGAGGGCGCAGCAGCTTTGCCAGGTTTTTCAACAACTCGTTCGACTGCAAAGGTGCGCTCGTCGAGCTGCTTGCCACTAACGACGCCAAATTTATCATATTCTTTGTCTTCCACGATGGTTTTGCACGCGAGTACCGAGCCGCCGTATTGCTCATGCGTTTCTATCATTTGGGCAGTACGACCGGGATTTGCAACAAAAAAATCATCGGCAAACGAGTAAATGAACGGCTCATCACCCAACAAATGCGCAGCACACAGCACGGGCGTTGCATTGCCATACGGTCCTTTTTGACGAACATACACAAAATTAGCCAGATTTGCGATAGCATTGACTTCGTCTAGTAGGTGTTTCTTTTTTTCGCCGCCCGCCCGCAGGTTCATGAGCAAGTCTTCATTAGCAATGTCGAAGTGGTCTTCGATGGCACGTTTGGTACCGCTTCCCACGATGATGATATCTTTTATGCCCGCCTCCACCAGCTCCTCGACCACGTACTGGATGATGGGCTTATCGATGAGAGGTATCATCTCCTTGGGCATGGCTTTCGTTTGTGGCAGAAAACGCGTTCCGAACCCTGCTGCTGCGATCACTGCCTTCGTAACTGCCTGCGCCATAGATACCTCCGTTTTGTTGCTTCCTATTATATACCCAGTTGCTTTTTTATGAGCTGCGTTGCCAGTGCCGGGTTGGCCTTGCCCTGCGACTGTTTCATCACCTGGCCGACCAAAAAGCCAATGGCCTTCATTTCGCCATTTTGGACATCGCCCGCGGCTTTGGGGTTCTCTGAGAGGACTTTTGCAACAATATCAGCTATGGCGCCTTCGTCGCTCACCTGCAGCAGGTTTTTTGTTTCGGCTATTTTTTCAGGGCTCTCGCCTGTTTTCAGCATGGTGTCGAGCACCTCTTTGGCTGCTGTTGAGCTCAGTTTGTTGCCCTCGACCATCTGGCTGAGTGCAACGAGATTGGTGTCGCTCGCCTCAATCAGCTTTTGGTTAGGGAGGGCTCGCCCTCCCTCGGGTGCAGTCGTTGCTTTGCTCGGTCGCAGCCCGTCCTTCCCCGGCTCACTTCGTTCGCTGCCATCGCTACGCACCGGTTCGGTCGCTTGGGCTTCCTCATTAACAGTGGCTTCGATATCATCAGAGACGGGACGGAGGAGCCAGAAGGCAATGCGCTTGGCATGTTCAACGCCAGCATCGTCGTAGATGCGACCAACTTGGCGGGCAACTTCTGGGTCGGCCACAACATCTTCGACGGTTTTTGAGTCAAGCCCCATGGCAGCAAATTTCTCCCGGTAGGCATCGGGCAGCTCTGGCATGTTCGCGGCTATATCTGCGACGTAGTCATCACTCAGCACAATTGGCGGGATGTCTGGGTCGGGCATGTAGCGGTATTCGTAGGAATCTTCTTTGCTACGCTGACTGAATGTCTTTTGCCCGGCATCGTCCCAGCCGCGAGTTTCCTGTACCACTGTTGTGCCCTGTTCGAGCAACCCAATCTGGCGGCATACCTCGTAGTCGACTGCCCGTTCAACGCTCCGGAAGCTGTTGAGGTTTTTGGTTTCGGTGCGCTTGCCAAGTTCGGCGGTTTTACTGACGCTGACATTGACATCAAACCGCATGTTGCCGTAGTACAAGTTGGCGTCTGACACTTCGGCGTAGCGCATGCGCAAGTACAACTCCCGGGCATACCCCTTGGCTTCAGCAGCGCTGTGCATGTCGGGTTCACTCACTATCTCCAGCAGCGGCGTTCCGGCTCGGTTAAGGTCGACAAGGCTGTAGTCTGCTCCGGCCGGATGTGTCGACTTGCCAGCGTCTGCTTCCATGTGGGCTTCGTGAATGCGCACTGTTTTCGGCTCGCCATCTAGCGTAAATGTGACTGAACCATTTTTTATGATTGGGTCATAAAACTGGGTAATCTGATAGCCCAGCGGCAAGTCTGGGTAAAAGTAATGCTTGCGGTCAAACTTACTAAATCGCTGCGGTTCTGTGCCGAGTGCAAATGCCGCACGACTGGCGAGCTCAACCGCTTTTTCGTTTAGAACCGGCAAGGCACCCGGCAAACCAAAGTCAATATGGTTTACCAGCGTATTCGGTGCGGCCTCGCGTGCATCGTTATCGGCCCCACTAAAGAGTTTTGTCTTTGTCTTCAGCTGCACATGGCATTCTATGCCGATAGTCACGGTGTAGCTTTTTCGTACATTTGGCGCAATCATTCTCTACCTTCTCTCGATGATGAGTAGTAAGTAGAAAGGTTTAAGGGATAAGCCGCGACTACCTTACTACTTGCTACTCTATACTTACTACTTCTCATAGCGCTCCTAGGTCTTTCAGCGCAGCCCGAATCCCGAGCAGAGCGTCTTTGACATCACGTTCCCGCAACTTTATGTCATGCTCATGAACGAGTTTGTTGCGTAGTTTATGGCCGAACCATACATCGTCGTTACTAGTTATTTCTCGCTGGGCGGCAACAAGCCGCTCTCCCATAGTTTTTCCCTTGAAACCGCGTGCTTTTAAGGCTTGGTCGAGGAGCTTATCGGCATCGATGATAGCAAGCGGCCAGGTAGCTTTGTCCTTCAAAAGCTTCTGCAGGTCTTGCCATTTTTTGTTGTAGTAGGCTGAATCGAGTTTGCGAGATCGTCTGCTAATAAAGCCAGCAACTACGACAAGAAGCACCAGCACAACCCCAACTCCTATAGCGACATATGAAGAATCCAAAATATTATCCATCGCCCACCGCCTTTTCTATAGCATGAGCAAATGCCAGTAGGTCACGGTCATGATGCTGGGCAGCAATGATTTGCAGACCTATGGGCATCCCTGACTGCGTACTCGGCGATACCGGGATGCTTATAGCTGGCACGCCGACAAGCGCCGGGGCAACAGTCATCATATCTACCAAGTACATTTTGAGTGGGTCTTCGGCATTTTCGCCAATTTTGAAGGCGGCATTCGGCGCAACCGGGCCAATGAGAAAATCGTACTGCTCAAGTACATCGTTAAACTCCTGGATGAGTTTCGTGCGTACCGTTTGCGCCTGCTTGTAGTAGGCATCGTAATACCCACTGCTGAGAAC
Organism: Saccharimonadales bacterium (SeqCode); assembly: GCA_049661165.1. Lineage (GTDB taxonomy): Bacteria > Patescibacteriota > Saccharimonadia > Saccharimonadales > UBA4665 > JAGXIT01. Next base: position 3,401 of record JBASZU010000066.1, on the reverse strand, counting down.
GTAGGTGCCAATCATAATTCGACGCTTCGCTTCACGGCCGAAACCCTTCGCACGAGATTGCGTATAGCTTTCCAATAAATCGGCACCATTTTGGTCACTAAACTGATACCGCTGCCCGTCGTGCCGGGCAAGGTTACTGCTTACTTCCGCGGGTATGAGTATGTAGTACACCGCGAGAGACAATGGGAGGCTCGGTATGCTGATTTCCTCGACTACTGCCCCGGTGGCCTTGAGGTCACGGACAGCTTTTTCCACCGATTCCCGAACGTCATCATCAAGACCCTCGCCCATCCACTCTTTGATAATGCCTATTTTGACATCTTTCAACTGAGTTTTTTCGTCTGAAAGGGTGTAACCCTGTGGGTCGCGGTCTATGGTAGTGCTGTCTAGCTCATCTTTGCCGGCGTATACATCAAACACATAGGCTGCGTCTGCGACACTCATGGCAAGCGGGCCAATGGTATCTGTGCTGCTGGCCATGGCAACCACTCCGCTCCGCGAGGTTAAGCCATACGTTGGGCGAAGCCCTACACAACCAACATAGCTGGCAGGCTGCCGTATGGAGCCACCAGTGTCGGTACCTATAGCGAACGGTGCCATTTCGAGCACGACGGCCGCCGCCGGGCCTCCTGAAGAACCGCCTGGTACCCGCGTTTTGTCGTGCGGATTTTTCGTCACAAAAAAATCGGAGTTCTCGGTACTGGCACCGTGGCCAAAGGCATCTTGGTTTGCTTTTGCGACACAAATAGCGCCTTCGGCCTCTAAACGGTTAATCACACTCGATTGATACGGCGGCACAAAGCCCTTCAGGATGTTGCTGGCGGCGGTCGCTTCCGCTCCCATGACCAGCAGGTTGTCTTTGGCAATGAACGGTACGCCCGCCAAACGACCAGCGTTCACCCCATTTGCCACTTTTTCATCTATAGATTTCGCCCGGGATCGAGCTGAGTCGGCTAAGGTGGATATGATTGCTTGGTATTCTTTATGCTGCTCTATAGCCGCCAGCGACCGTTCGACAAGCTCAGCCGCTTTTACCCGACCAGTATTTACATCAGCTGCGATGTCGGCTATGGGCTTCCAGGCACTCATATTGTTGCTCCTGGTAGGAGTATCTGGTATTTAGTATTTAGTATTTGGCTAAGAACACTGCCTGCGGGGCTCGCTAAATACCAAATACCCCATACTACATACTCTTGCCTCATCCAATCATCCTCTTCACCTTCAGCATGTTTTTTTCTACCTTTGGAACAATTTTGAGTAATTCATCAGGTGTATAGCCATAATCAATGACTTCATCTTTGCGCATAACGTTTACCAGCCCAGTAACTTGATTTGTCGGTTCGAGGCCGCTTACATCAACAGCAGAAAGCTGTTCGACGTAGCCTAAAATGGCGCTGAGTTCGGTTGCAAACGAATCAACTTCGTCATCCGACAAGGATATACGAGCTAATTGAGCCAACTTTAAGACATCATCACGAGACAATTTCGCCATTAACAAGTAGTATACCAACTCTTAGACACCGCGTAACTATTTACATACATTAAATTTATTATATTGAATATCCAGGTAGAAGACGCGTGGGCTTCCCTAGGCGCGACCTACCCGACGAGGAATAAATGAAACGTCTCCGAGATGGACGGTAGCTCCGATAATGTCCGACAGCAAGCCTGGTAAATTATCGGGTTGGGCTCGAACTGTCAATGCTTTTGCGACTCCCAGGAACAGGAATGGTGGCCGACCCTCATCTGGCTCAAGCCCAACACATCTCCGTAAGTTCCGCTGCTCAAACGTTAGAGAATATGGTACCCCTTGGATATCAGGATCACTAACTGAGCAAAATATTCCTTGGCGTACTATCTGGCCGTCAGGCTCTAATAGCACAGTTTCTACCTCAGTAATTTTGACTTTCAGGGGATCACTGTGTCTATTTTTATCGGCTACACGAATTTCCCTGTGCACGTCTGGGTTCCTTATGCTTTGCATCGCTAGTTCTTCGCGGCCAACATGTATAAGCCCAAGCTGATTCGTTCCGCACCCGTAGCTATTAGGAGCTAGTACGCGCTTTATGCCGTCCGTAATGTCCAAAGCGTTCACTAGCGGCCGGCCTAGAACCAATTCATCCAAATTATTCACACTAGAAAAAAGATCAGCAGGTAGCACGCCCACTGGCGGCAAATCAGAGCCCGACAAGAATACAGGTCGTTTCATAAAGTATATATTATACCATGATTTTCGAAATTGAAAGAAATAGCATTCAAATAACTCCAGAGGTCATCATTACGGTTAAGTCAGTTCTGTAAAATCTGAATCTCAAAACCTCCAAAGTGTCATTCCCGCCCTCAATCAAGTCGAGGGTAAACTCCAGCGGGAATCCCGTATATAGGTCTGGATCCCAGCCTTCGCTGGGATGACAGCATGGTTTCGCAGGAAGGGTTTTGAGATTCAGGTTGTAAAGGATTAACCGGTTGCGGAGTAATATAGAGCCTAGTTACATTTTGGCTTTTATGCTCGCGATGAGGTCACGGAGTTCGGCTGCTTGTTCGAACTGGAGGTTGGCAGCGGCGAGATCCATTTGAGCAGTCAGGTCTTTTACTAGGGTTTTGTATTCGTCTTTTGGAATTTTCTTTAGGTCAAGCTTGGCGCGTTTGGCTTCTTCGGGGAGGTCGGTGTTCATGCGGCCTTCTACGGCACGGTTTATGCCGGTAGGCGTAATGCCGTGGGTTTTGTTGTACTCATCCTGAATTTTGCGGCGGCGGTTGGTTTCATCTATAGTGCGCTGCATACTTTTGGTTACGGTATCGGCGTACATAATTACCCGGCCTTGTTCGTGACGCGCTGCGCGGCCCACAGTCTGTATAAGTGCTTGCTCGCTGCGCAAGAACCCTTCTTTGTCGGCGTCGAGGATGGCGACAAGTGAGACTTCGGGCAAGTCAAGCCCTTCCCGCAGTAGGTTGATGCCGACGAGCACATCGTACACACCAAGACGCAGGTCGCGCAAAATGTCGGTGCGGTCGAGCGTGTCGACATCGCTGTGCAGATACGCCACCTTGATGTTCAGGTCTTTTAGGTACTCGGTAAGGTCTTCGCTCATGCGCTTGGTAAGTGTGGTGACGAGGACACGTTCACCTTTTGCTATGGTGTCACGAATCTCTGCCAGTAGGTCGTCAATCTGCCCCTCAATTTTGCGGACTTCTATACGCGGGTCAAGTAGGCCAGTTGGCCGTATGACCTGCTGAGCGGGTTCAGGACTGCGGCTCAGTTCGTACACGGCGGGCGTGGCACTCACATACACCACTTGGTTCACGTGGCGCTCGTACTCGGTGAAGTTCAGGGGGCGGTTGTCCAGCGCACTCGGCAAGCGAAAGCCGTGCTCTACCAACACCTCTTTCCGTGCCCGGTC
>JBASZU010000065.1:0-2118 GCA_049661165.1 Saccharimonadales bacterium (SeqCode) | reverse complement strand
GATAACTACGAAGAGCTTATGGTCGCCTTCCCTGGACGGGTCTATGCCACACCAAAGAAAATGGGTGCCGAAACACTTGAAGCAAACGAAAACTCCGGCCGTGCCGCCGCGCAGCAAATTGTCAATTTCTTTGCTTCAGGTGACACGACACACCAGGTGAACAACTAGTCTATTTTTTGTGCTTCTTCTTGTCGCCGTCGGGTTTCCAGCGCATTATGAAAAGTAACAGCATCGTTACAAGTGTACCCGTGATGATAATTGCAACCTGCAGGCTATCTAGCTGGTGCCATAGTACTTCCCGCCGGATTTGCTGCTGCAAATTCTGCGATAGGTAGGGCGTAAGCAACAACGCTAGAAGCCCTCCACCCGCTGCAGCAGCAAACGTACCGAGTATAAGCTTCAAGCCTTTTAGTTTTTTACGTGCGAGCAGTAGGGTAAGGACAACCGGCGTAAACAGCAGACCAATTTGCGTCCACTGTATGGTGGCTAGCGCACTTGAACGACTGGCGCCAGAAATAATCGTACTGGCATCCCCCGCCACGTACGTTGCCAAAACACTACCCAGACATACACTTAAGAAAACAAGCCCGCCATGTGACCGGAACAAGAAAGTCAGAATCACAGGAACGGTAATAACACAGCTCAGTATAATAAAACCTGTCATACGCTCACTATACCATAAGCATAGTCACCACCTGACCCACACTCACTTTTTGAATGTCATCTTGAGCGAAGCCGAAAAATCCCGTCCGATGTACGCCTAACGAGATCCCTCCACTCCGGTCGGGATGACACAGGAGTAAAAAGACCTCATATCATAAGTCAATACTATCCATCTCCTTTTTTCACGAATGGTGTGCCCCGGCTCCAAATGGCATAGACGCGGTATACCATGAGTCGGGCTACGTGCGTCACGGCCTGTGTGTAGGCCTTACCCTCAGCTCGTTTGCGTTCATACACCATGCGTAGCTCAGGATCATATCGTCTGGCAACGCTTGCCGCAATGAAAAATGCATGCCGAAGATGAGGAGATCCTCGCTTCGTTAGTTTCCCTAGGCGGATGGTATTGCCGCTACTGTGTACGGAGGGATCAAGCCCCGCATAGGCAATGAGTTGCTTCGCGTGACGAAACCGGCGTACATCACCAATCTCCGCATGAATACGTGCAGCGGTTACTGGACCTATCCCAGGAATGCTTTGCAGGAGCTGCATGTCCGCTACATTGCAGCCTGCGACACCTTGAGCCTGTAATTGTTTGCTGGCTTGCTGTAAAGCGAGCTGACACGCGCCAAAGGTCTCGTCTAATGAGCTGGCGGGTACACCGGCAAGCTCATAGTGAGTCCGTGTTGCCTGAAGGGTACGGCTCAGATTGGCAAGTTTGCTGCTTGCCCGAAGGTAAAACTTGGTTTGTGACAATTGTTCTTCGACCACTGGGTAGCCAGCTCGCTCTAGCCCAAGTAACGCAATACGGTGCGCATCCTTTTGATCAGTCTTTGTTTTGCGGACGCTTGTTTGGGTTAATCTTTTTGTAAGGATAGGGTTGATGAGCCGTACGGCAATACCAAGACGAAGACAGGTGCGCACCAGTGTAAGCTGGTACAGGCCCGTCGACTCAACGGTCACCTGCAATGTAGGACGGATGTCTTGTTCAGCCCGCCAGTATGCTTCTAACGCTGTACGTTCATTTGCGATCCTGTCGTAGGATTTGCACTGTCGGCTATTGTCTGTCCGTACGATATCTACCCACGTTCTACTCACATCAGCACCATATGAAACCATAGCAAACACTCCTTCCTTGAGCTCACGCTCACGGTTGCCCTAAACAACAGAGGTGAAAAAGAAAGAAGAGAAAAGAGAAGAAAGAAACAGGAGCTACACTGACAATCTCCACCTGTAGGCATACAATAGACTCGTTGGTTATGTTGGGCTGCCAAAACACTGGCACCCAAACCTCACATACATTGCCAACACCTCACAGGGGAGACCACACACTTTTTGACAGGGCTACGGAAAACGCCGAGCGGCGTTACCATACCCTCAGTGCACGTTCGTGGCTCTCCCTTTCATAGTTTAGCTACATTTGTAGCTGTGTATATGATACGAGTGAGTGTGGGTCAG
>JBASZU010000064.1:0-11256 GCA_049661165.1 Saccharimonadales bacterium (SeqCode) | reverse complement strand
GAACTAAACAACAAACCCAGAAGAAGGCTAGACTGGCATACGCCACAAGAAGTTTATGATTGGCTTGTACAACACCCTGGGCAACCGTTAGACTTGAGGGAGGTTGCGTTTGGTTCTAGAATTTAGGTTATTCGCATTTGGGGGCATATACGCTATAATTACAGGTACCAGATAAAGCCAGAGGAGGCAGAACATGTCAGCAACTATAGATGAACAATTTGTCGAGTACGTCGTCAAATCACTCGTAGGTAAGCCAGAGGCAGTCAGTATAAAACGCAGCGTAGACGAAAAGGGCGTACTACTCGAGCTCACGGTGGACGCAGAAGACCTTGGGCGGGTGATTGGTAAGCGTGGCGCAACCGCTCAGAGCATACGCACGCTCTTGCGTGCGCTCGGCACAAAACAAGAAGCCCGCTACAATCTAAAAATTGTGGATGTTGACCGTTTGGATGAGAATGGTAACCCGCTGCCTCGCCCAGAACGCGAAGACCGCCCCGTCCGGGATGACTCACAGTCAGTCGCCAGCAATGACAGCGCCAGCGACGATACAGCCCAGGCAGCTTCCGCTGCGGTGGCGAGTGACGATGACGACGGTGCCTTTGATGTGCCAGCCGAAAAGAAAGAAAGCGACACCGTTGCTCGAACTCGTGCAGAACTAGCCGACCTCGACGACCTCGATATCTAGCCACTCAGTCATCCTGAACTCGTTTCAGGATTCATGGCTTTCTCAGGTGTCTGTGTTTTCCATAAACCCCACAGTCTCACTACGTTCCTTACTGTCACCGGTAGTTCTCGGACTGCCAGACCGACCAGGGCCATTTTCTTCAAAACACATGCTGGTTTCGTCCTGCAGCCGACCTACTTTTTCTGCCGAAGAAAAAGTAGGCAAAAAGTCTCGGCCAAAAGCTCCACCTCTTGGTCAGAAGCTGTCAGTTCTACAACCGACACGAGAACTCGTCAGACAGGTATTGCTGGTGGCAATCCTGGCCTCTCGAACGCGATGTGTTTGAATAACACATCGCTACTTGGTCAAGCCGCAAGGGCTTGACTGGCATCAAACAACTCGTGCCGCCTGTCGGAAGTTGTAGAACCTGACATCATCTGAGCCATGAGGTTGCGCATGGCCATTTCTAGCTATATCGCTTCGCGATAATGTACTAGCGGCCGGCGGCCGCATCTGAGGTCTAAGCTCTACAATCTGAGCTCTAACCCCTGTTCCCCTTGTGTTTTCTACGGTGTTGTGCTAGGGTAGTAAGAGTCTTTTTAAAAGACAAACTGATAAAACAAAAACATTTAACAGCTCGTGCGAGCCAGCGAACTCAAACATCGTTGGGAGCTTTATGTGACAACGCCACCTCTGGTAACAGAGGTGGTTTTGGTATATACTGCAGTTAATGAAAATTCAAGTCATTACGCTTTTTCCCGAAATGTTTACCGGTGTGCTTGGTAGTAGCATGCTCTGGAAAGCGGCTGACAGGGGTATTGTAGAATACGAGTTCATTAACCTGCGTGAGTTTGGGCTCGGCCCACGTCAGCAAGTCGACGACACTCCATATGGCGGCGGCGATGGCATGCTTCTTATGGTAGAGCCACTTGTCGCCGCTATAGAGTACGCAAAAGGGCGGGATGAAACTGCTAGAGTACTTTTGCCCACGCCGCGTGGAAAACTATACAAACAGTCCGATGCGAAGCGACTTGCCGCCAAAGAAACGGGCTTAATCATAATCTGCCCACGTTACGAAGGCTATGACGAGCGGGTCACGAAATGGGTTGACGAACAATTTTGCGTCGGTAACTACGTACTGACTGGTGGCGAGCTACCGGCAATGACTATCATCGATAGTGTTGTGCGCTTGCTACCTGGCGTGCTTGGCGGTGAAACCAGTGCTGAAAACGAGTCATTTCAGGATGACGACGAAAGCATAGAATACCCACAGTACACTCGCCCCGAAGTGTTCCAGGATATGAACGTCCCCGATGTCCTTCTCTCCGGCCACCACGCCGAGATAGCCAAGTGGCGTGAGGAAGTTTAGATACTGTGTTTAGCACTTGTGGTCTTTTATTGATGAGAGTACCATAACCGCAAAGCTGGCAAAATTTTCGGCATCATCGGTCCAGGAATGATAGGTATTTGGCAGTTGCTGTAGTGTCACCCTGTCTGCTTTGTGCAGTATGTCTATCACCGTTTTGTCATGGCGCGTAAATGTGCAATCCGGAATTGCCACGTGTAATTTCATGGGAGCATAGGTCTCCGTGGTAGCGATCTCAGACAGTTGATTACCTATTGTGCCACTGCTCCAAAAGCCAAGATTATGTGCTACTTCTGGCACTATTCTTCGTACGTAATCAGCCGAGGTAAGCATGCCTCTTATGCCACCATGCACCGGTGCTCTGTTGTGGTTACGGTGTTCCGCGGGGCGCGTTGCCTCAACCTTTTGGTGGTATAGCCACGCTTTTGCAAAGGCAGATCGTGAGAGCGGCGAAAGCCCAACCGGGTCAAAAACTGCCAGCCCAGAAGGTAGGATATTTTGGGAATGAGTCATCGCAATTGCGTATGAACCTGCTGCAGAGGCGCCGAGCAGGAGTGTCCTCTTGTCCGGTACTTCCTGCTCGCACATAGCCGCTAGTTGGCCTGCGACCATGGCAGCTTCGCTCACCAGCCCGGCTACACGATCTGTACGTCTTACTCCGAGCGGAAAGATACTCCGGGTATGACCTGTGCCTGGCCGTTCATATGCTAGCACGGTGCAACCAGTAACACGAGCAAGCTGCTCAGCTCGATTTGTTTGTTCACTCTTGTGTGCTTCGCTATCAAAAGGTAGTCGCAACGTATCTCCAAACACATTCCCGACTACTATACAAACATCGCCATGAGATTCTTGTGGCTCAAATATTCTATACTTCACCATCTAGGTAGAAGATAACACAATTATTGCAGATATACACAAAATAATGCCCCGGTCGGCCGTAAGGGTTGGATCAATCTCTCCAAGATGTATCATTCGGGCGGTGCGCTAGGTCAAGGCGAACGCTCGCCGACCAAGAAAATGGCCGAACACCATAGCCCTCACCCGTACGCGCCGAATGATATTCGTAGAAAGCAGGGTTGGTACTCAGAATGGTTTTGCGCATGCCTTCAGCTAGTTCATTGCAGCCACTTCGCGCCAAGCCAGTTGTAAGCATCCATTCCATGTTTCCCCATACGCCACCGCTCCAATAGCGTTTTTCATCGAAGAAGGGGCTGTCAACAGGCACAGTCGGAACGCCGTAAGGCCGCCAAAAACTCTTTGGATTCGCTAGGTGATTTGCGAGAGTCTTTGTGTCTTGGACGGATAATGCGCCACTGTAAAGAGGGAGAAGTGATGCGATAGTGGAGATGGGTATAAGCTCGCCCTTTCGGTCTCGTGAGAAATATAGCCCAGTCCGGGGGTCGCGCAGGGAGGAAAAGTTTTGTCTTGTCTTATGCATGGAATCTTTCAGATCATCTGCTAAGACAAGTCCAATCTCTTCCGCGAGTAATTCTAGAACTGTGTTTGCGCGTGCAAAGATGCTGTTGAAGCCTATGTCTGCAACATGCAAGGGGTGGTTTTCTTGGAGCCGACGGGCATCGTAACGATTACGCATTATGCTAACCATGGCGATAGTTTGTAGTGCTGCTTCCTCGGCCGATGATCGCTCGCCGTCATCGACGTGCCGCAGATCTTTTCTGGAGTGCGTAATGACTTTTTCCATTGAGCGAACTATATCCGCCGTCTTACCCCATGTGAGCGTACGCATATATTCGATGATAGGTGGCGTGTTATCCATACCCGATTCCCAGGGGTGGACAATCTCAATAATGCCGTCTTTCTTTTCGCACCGAGCAGCGTATAGCCATTCGTGGTATCGAACAAGCCATGGGACAGTCTTACCCCAGAAACTCCTCCGATCTTCTGTGCCAAGTTTCTTGCCTACAAGCCAAACTGCTTCAGCCTCTAGAGGGGGCTGCGTTATACCCGAAGTCCGTATGCCTCGGGGAGCGTTGCCTCGAGCAAGAAGGCCACTTGCATTTAGGAGACCATGTAGCAGTTCACCGCGGGCAGGAAATTGGATGTTGGGGATCATGCCATCACGCCACTGGCCGCGGAACAGATGGGTTAATTCCATAGCCGCCTGCGCCGGCCTGTCATGACGCGTGCCTATGGCGTGCATGGGCGAATCCCAACCAAAAAGTCCCTTATAGTGATCACAGTGCGGCATGTGGTAGACGCCCGTATAGTTTGTATCGAGTACTTTCCACGCGTCCGTGATTATGGCTTGTGGATTGTTGTAAGATAGGGGGTTTTCAGGCAATACATTTGACATGTTACCACTACTATATTGCAAAACTAGCTTTACGTATAGGAGATTCGGACTATACTTAGATATGAAAACGGGAGGTATTGTGGTGAAGTTATTTCGAATTAAACCAGTGTATGCGCACTGTGATTTGCCGTGTGGGGTGTACGACCCGGCGCAGGCGCGGATAGAGGCCGAAAGCGTAAAGGCCATGATGCAGAAGTACGAGGGCCTAGACGACCATAACAAAATGCGCGCAGTCATACTCATAGAGGAGCGGGCTGAGCTGGCGAAGCACCACCTGTGGGTGCTATGGACTGATTATTTTAAGCCACCACACCTTGAAAAATACCCAGACCTGCATGAGAAATTCTGGTTGGCAACAAAGCAAGCGGGCGAGTGCAAACACCATCTTGACCCCGCAGAGGCGCAGAAACTGCTCGACATGATAGACGAGATTGCAACAATTTTCTGGGAGACAAAAAAATAGAGGTATGACTAACGAGGGACATTATGTGACTTTTGGCAAGAAACCCAAGCTCCTTATGGTCAGGCGTGTTGTAGGAAAGAGTATGTGGCCAGTTCTTGACCCAGAGCAGGTTGTTGTTGCTATACGTAAACGACGCTACCAAGCGGAAGATGTCGTGGTGTTGTGGCATCAGGGCAAAGAGAAGATCAAACGGGTTCGTGGTCTAGAGGGAACAAAATACGATGTTCGGGGAGACAATCCATCTCAGAGCACCGACAGCCGACATTTCGGGCTTGTGGAGAAGGCTGATATCTTGGGAAAGGTAATCTGGCCGAGGGTGTAACGACTACTCGCTAGGTGTTGGAGTGCGACTATCGACGAGTGGCAAATCACGTAGGAATAGTGCGACTACGAGTGCGAGCACCGCACAAGGTATGGCAAAACGAAACACATCACCGAAAGACAGTGAGAATGCTTTGATAACCATCTCATACATCGCTGGCGGTAGGTGTTGGAGCGAGTCGAGACTACCCCCGACCTGAATTGGTGCCGTACCGGCAGGCGTCTGAGCCGCCAGATGGTGAGCAATTCGGTTTGCAAGCACCGCGCCGAAGAGCGCCGCTCCCAGGCTACTGCCTATAGAGCGAAAAAATGTCACTGAAGACGTAGCCGTACCTAGTTCTTCACGCTTGACGGCATTTTGCACCGCCAGTACTGTGACCGGCATAACACAGCCAAGACCGAGGCCGAGTAGAACCATCCACGCACCTATCTCAGCTCGGTTTGTTGTGGCTGTAATGGTGCTGAAAAACGAATAGGCGACGATGGCAAGTGATGCACCGATGATAGGGAACTGTCGGTAGCGTCCAATTTTACTTATGAGACGGCCGGAGCCAATTGACCCAACCATCATACCGACAACCATCGGAAGCAGCATGAGACCAGATTTGGTAGCAGAATCACCGCGTACGAGCTGCTGATACTCAGGCAGAAATACGAGCGCGCCGAACATAACGACACCGAAAACAGCACTCAGAAGGGTAGATACAAGAAACACGTCGCTTTTGAATAGGTCGAGTGGTAATATGGGTTCTTTGGCGTAGCGTTCACGCAAGAAAAACAATACAGCAAGCAGACCGCAGGCGGCAAATAAGTTAATGATATAGCGAGACCCCCATGGGTGTTCAACCCCACCCCAAACCAACGCGAGCAACAGGCACACAACGCTGCTAGCCATGAGGGCGGCTCCAAGATAATCTATTGCATGGTGTGATTTTTTGACTGGCAAATGCAAACGGGCAGCAATGGCGGAAAGTGCCACGGCACCTATAGGTAAGTTTATGTAAAACACCCACCGCCAGCTGGCATGGTCAGTAAAAAGTCCGCCGAGTAGCGGGCCAATCACGCTCGATATCCCAAACACGGCACCAATAAAACCCTGATATTTGCCCCGGTCTCTTGGCGGTACAACATCTCCGATAACTGCCATGGCGAGCGTCATGATACCACCAGCACCAATACCTTGCAGTGCGCGGAACCAGATGAGCTGATCCATGTTTTGTGCTGCACCGCATAGAACCGAACCGAGCAGAAAAATTCCTATGGCAATCTGGAATATTTTCTTTCGCCCAAACATGTCGCTAATTTTTCCAAACAGCGGCGTCGCTACGGCACTAGCTAGCAGGTAGGAAGTTGCCACCCAAGAGTATTTACTGAGGCCATGTAGATCTTGCGCAATGGTCGGTAGGGCGGTTGCCACAATAGTCTGATCGAGTGCGGCGAGAAACATAGCCAGCATGAGTGCGGTAATAACTATCATTATCTCACTGTGGCTGAGTGGTTTGTTGTGGTCTATTGGTGTAGTTGCGGGATGGGATTTAGTGATTTTTTTGATAAATTTCACCTGGGATTGGCCTTTTTTCTCTGTTATTTTCACTTGATTCTTCTCGGGTATGCCTAAGACGCGCAGGACACGTATCGTTCGCTGCGTAGTATACCACGCCTGGTATAGGTGGCTCGTAAATACTCGCCGTTACGGGGCGATAAAGTGTAAGATATCTTATAGTAAGCAGTGCGCTGTTTAGGCTATGCTTGGGTGAGCAATATTTGTGAGGAGTTTTTGTATGGCAAAGGAAAAAAGCGGTAAAGGGTGGCATGGTGATTCAGCGGGGCATGCTCGCGCTGGTCGAAAAGGCGGTAAAATCAGTTCTGGTAACTTCAAGAACAACCCCGAACGAGCTTCGGCAGCCGGTAAAATCGGTGGCGCGGTCAGCCCCGGTAACTTCAAAAACAACCCAGAACGAGCCCGCGAGGCTGGTCGTAAGGGCGGACAATCGTAGGTTTTTCTAACAACCTAGCGTAGTTGTATTATTTATCACACCAAATATGTGAATTGTATTACTGCCCTCAGCCGATACTCAGGGTAGTATATGAGTATCATACGGGAGGAATGCGTATGAACACCATTTTTACACAAACATTTAACTTGCAACCTCGCAGCGAAGCCGAGCTTCAGGCGGTCATACGACGCTTTGAAGCGAAGTGGCAGCGCCGCAGGCGGGCACATCGGATTGCGGGGTTTGCGCTCTAAGCGCACACAGTATGCATATGATACATACCAGCAAGAAAATGTGAAGAGCCTCGGCAACCCGAGGCTCTTAGTATATGCGAGTACATCTAACCTAGTTTTGCAGGGTCTTATGGGCGGAGCCGACTGCCTCGCTAATATTCGCGAAATCATCGCGTTTTAGTAGCTCTACAAGCTCACGGTTGATTTGACCAATTAGTTGCGGTCCCTCATAAATCATGCCAGTAATCAGCTCTACTAGGTTTGCGCCGAGGCAAATTTTGCGGTAGGCGTCTTGAGCACTAAACACACCGCCGACTCCTATGATAGTTAGTCGACCAGCATAATTTGCGTAGGTGAGGCGTATAAGTTCGTCGCTAGGCGCTTGTGTGGGGAGGCCACTAAGGTTCCCTTTTACTTCATTTGGCAAATCTAGGGGCGGTATTTCACCTCGATTCTTCTGCAGGTTACCTATGGTGACGCCCTGTACCCGGTGGCTGATAATTACTTGAAGCAGCGCATCGAACTCAGGCCAGGCAAGGTCAATTGGCATCTTTACCCAAACTGGCTTGACGATGTTTAGGGCATCTACGGCTACAAGCAGCTGCCCAAGCCGTAATGGGTCAGTGAAGGGCTCTCCGCCGTACGCATTTGGGCACGATATATTTATTTCTATGGCGCTAACCTGTGGTTGATTTTGCAGCAGGCTCAGGCTACCAATATAGTCCGCTATGGCACTCGGGTCATCACACGCTTCGGGGCTATTTGTTTTTGCCACTGACACTACTAGTGGAAACTGTTCAAATTGAGATGCTCCATACGTGCGCAGCCTATCCATTACGGCTTGGGTACCCTCGTTTGCAAGGCCAACATTTACAACCAGTGACTTTTGTTTTGGTAGGCGATAAAACCATGGTCTGGGATTGCCGTTGCATTCGTGGAACGTCACCGAACCACCGGTCATAAACCCAAACCCGACTGCTTTCATAGTGGGTGCAAGTTCAATATTTTTATCGAACCCGGCCGCAAGTCCTACTGGATTGGGAAAGTGAATTCCGTTTACACTCTGACTCAGAGCCGCACTGTTCTGGTAACTCCATAGTTTTGAAACAAGACTATCGGTGAATGGGTATTTTTGCCGGAGCCTGCTCATGCGCAGTAGTCTGGCATGGACATCGTCGGGACTGGATTTGAACAGGATAGGCTTAACAATGTTTCGGTACGTCGTTCGACTAATTGCGGTGAAGAGGGGCATACATACAGTATAGCGAAGACTTGTTATTTTTTGCCGAAAAGCGCATCATGGAAACACAAGGTAAGAGGGAGGTTAGTATGGCAAAGTTTGAAGTATATGAGAGTAAAAGTGGCTGGCGCTGGCGCCTGAAAGCAGGAAATGGAGAGGTTGTTGCCACTGGCGAAGAATACACTACTAAAGATGGCGCCGTGCGTGGCTGCGAGGCGGTAGCAAGAGCCGCTGCTGACGCCGAAGTGGTAGAGGTCGAAAACTAAAAACCCGACTTTCAGGCGAGAAAGACCTCATGAACACTGGGGTTTTTCTTTTTATGATGCAAGTGCGACAATGGTGCTATGCAAGAGGAAAAAGCTGTAATTCGCCAGGAGCTTATGGCGAAGAGAAGAGCACTTACCAAAGAGGCTATTTCCAAGGCCAGTCTGAAGATTGCGCGCCAGGTACGAGAGGTAGTGGATTGGCGGCAGGTTCATAACGTACACATCTATTACTCGCTCCCTGTACTTGGCGAAGTAGATACGCAGCCTATCATCGACTGGCTGGCGGTAGCTTACCCCGACATTTGCGTGACGGTTGGTGAGGGCGCGCTCGATGCACCATTTCCCGAGGGTTCATACGACGTTATTTTCGTCCCGGTGCTTGGTTTTGACAGAGGTGGGTTTCGTCTGGGAATGGGCGGCGGCTGGTACGACCGCTGGTTAAAAATGCAACCTCAGGCGCACAAAATAGGCCTCGCTTATGCCTGGGCAGAGTTACAAAATCTACCCCACGAACCTCATGATGTGTCGCTAGACAAGATCATTACAGGGTAATTACTGTAGACTGCGCCAGGTTTGCAGGAGCTTTGTGGTGGAAGAATCATAAGTGCCTGGAGTGTTGCCCGATATATCTTCGTACAAACCTTTGGCGAGAACTTTGCCAAGCTCGACACCCCACTGGTCAAAACTATCTATACCCCATATTGCGCCTTGAACGAAAATTTTGTGCTCGTAGAGAGCGATGAGTTGACCAAGAGTGTAAGGAGTAAGTTTCGGTAGGAGCAGGGTGTTCGATGGCCGGTTACCCGGGAATGTTTTGTGTGGTATGAGCTCTTCGGCCACCCCTTCGGCGCGGACTTCATCGGCCGTCTTGCCAAACGCAAGGGCTTGGCTCTGTGCGAGCATGTTTGCCACGAGTTTGCGGTGGTGCGTACCTTGTCCATCGGGGTCATTGAGTGAACGAGCAAACCCAATGAAATCACATGGGATAAGCCGCGTACCCTGGTGGATTAGCTGATAAAAGGTGTGCTGCCCGTCTGTACCAGCCTTTCCCCACACAATAGGTCCGGTGTGATAGGACACTGGTTTACCATCCCTGCGCACTCGTTTTCCATTGCTTTCCATATTGCCCTGCTGGAAATAATTAGGAAAATTTTGGAGGTATTGATCGTAAGGAAGGATAGCCTCGGTTTCTGCATTAAGAAAGTTTGTGTTCCAGAGGCCAATGAGCGCCATAATAACAGGAAGGTTCTCCTCGAGAGCGGCAGTG
This sequence comes from Saccharimonadales bacterium (SeqCode), assembly GCA_049661165.1. Classification (GTDB taxonomy): domain Bacteria; phylum Patescibacteriota; class Saccharimonadia; order Saccharimonadales; family UBA4665; genus JAGXIT01. The sequence continues at coordinate 1,128 of JBASZU010000064.1, read as the reverse complement.
CGAAAATGTTCATCCATAATGTAGAAGCCATGCAGCATATCATCAAAATTCTCTGAGCCAATTGCGAGCATGATGACAAGTCCGATTGCACTCGTAAGGCTGTATCGTCCACATACCCAATCCCAGAAACCAAACATATGTGTTGTATCAATACCAAATTGCTCAACTCTTTGGGCGTTGGTACTGAGGGCAACAAAGTGTTTTGCTACAGCTGACTCCTGACCAAGCTTATCTATCAGCCACTTACGTGCGGTTGCGGCATTTGTCATGGTTTCATCAGTCGTAAAAGTCTTGCTTGCAACAATAAACATCGTCTCGGCGGCATCGAGCACCCGTAATGTTTCAGTAAGGTCAGTGCCATCTACATTAGAGATGAAATGTACGCTAATGCCACCAGTGTTGTAGAGTTTTAATGCCTCAGTAACCATATAAGGTCCCAAATTTGAACCGCCTATGCCGATATGCACTACGTGTTTGATGGGCTGGCCGGTGAACCCCTTCCGCTCGCCGTTACGTACCGCGGTGCTAAATTCGCGCATGTGACGGAGGACTTCACGTACCTCCGGCATTACATCTTGCCCATCTACCAGGATGGGGCGGTCAGAAAGGTTGCGTAGGGCGGTATGCAGCACTGCACGGTTTTCGGTAGTGTTGATTTTTTCGCCAGCAAACATGGCATCACGCAGGTTTTCTACCTGACACTCCCGTGCCAAGCTGAAAAGGAGTTGGAGGGTTTCATCGGTAACAATATTCTTTGAATAGTCGAGGTACATATCGCCTACTTGCTTTGCTAGGCGCTGACCGCGCTCTGGGTCTCCCGCAAAAAGGTCGCGAAGGGTTTGGGAAAAGTTGTCTTTATGTTCCTGAAGTTTTTGCCAAGCAGCCGTGTTTGTTGGGTCAAGTGTGTCTACCATGCTTACACTATAGCACTCATAGCTTTGTCGTCCTGAATAAAGTGAAGAATATCCCCCCAGCCTTTTCATTCCTATCCCCCGCGCCTGTCATTCCCGCGAAGGCGGGAATCCATACTTTTTTTGTTTTGTCATGCTGAACTAGTTTCAGCATCCATACCCCCCTGCTGACGTCAGTGTCCGAAAACACCTCACAGTCTCCTCGTACCCCCTCACC
>JBASZU010000063.1:0-14406 GCA_049661165.1 Saccharimonadales bacterium (SeqCode) | reverse complement strand
GGGCTTCAAGCCACGGGCCACGCACCAGACCATCGTTGTGTTCGCCACTCAGACTACCGCCGTATTTGAGTACCAGGTTGTTGACTTCGCGCTGTGACGGCTCAATTTTTTTGCGCTCTCGGTCATCTTCTATCTTCATAAGTGGTATGACGTGGAAGTTTCCGTCACCCATGTGACCAGCAATGGTGGCAAACAGTTTGTACTTTTTGATAATCTTCTGCAGCTGCGGCAGGAACTCCACAAGATGTTTTGGCGGCACAACAAAGTCGTCTATATACGGCGCCGTGTGTTTGTCTTTTACTTTGCTGCGGAGTATCTGGAAGCTGTAGCGGCGCATAACCCAAAACTTTTCGCTTTTGCCTTCAGTAGGCGTTTCTTCAAACCCATTGATTTCGTAGCGGGCACGGAACTTACCGAGGTCTCGGTGCAGGGCACTCACCTTGGCGCGAACTTCTTCTTCTGTTTCTCCGTTGAACTCCACCATAAGAATGAGCTTCGGCACACCTCGAAGCAACTGTAAGCCGTCTGGTATGAGGCTCCACAGCAAATGCACAAACTTTTTGAAACCAAGTCGTTTGTAAAACGCCGGCATGAACCGTAGTGAGAGCAGTAAGGTCTGGTCGTCAAAACTTTCGAACGTCGCCGGTTTGTGCTCAAGTACCTTCGGCACAATGTCTCCCAGGTGTTTAATATTTTTTAGGAATAGCACAAGCAAACCTGAGTGTGGTCGGGCTGGTACAAGCCGGAATGTTGTTTCGGTTACAAGCCCCAGCGTACCCTCAGAACCCACAATCAGCTGGCCGAGGTCGAAAATACCGGTTTCTCTGTCCCACACACGCCACAGCGAGTAGCCCATACTGTTTTTGGTCACATTGGGTTTGGCTTCTTTAATCATGTCGTAGTGTTCTTCGCACATGTTGTATACACGTTGGTACAGCTTGCCCTCGAAGTCGCCCTGGTTTATCTTTTCCTGGAGCTGCTTTTTGTTGAGCGGTTTTACAGTGTACTCCTTGCCGTCGGCAAAGACTACTTTTAGTTCTGTCACAAAATCTTCGACTTTACCGTACTCGAGCGATTTCTCACCACCCGAATTATTGGCCGTTATGCCGCCTATCTGACACATATCTCGGCTCGCAGGGTAAGACGGCATGAGTACATGTTTTTTTAGGGTTTCTCGTTCAAAATCACGGTAGAACACACCCGGTTGCGCCGTACCGCTCAAGCCGGTTATGGGGCCAATGTGTGTAAAATGTTTTGCAAAATCAACAATAATAGACTCGTTTATGGCTCCGCCGGCCATATCGGTGCCGGCAGCACGACCGGTGAGGGAAAGCTCTGGGTGTTTCTTTTTATTTGCCGCCACAAACCGCACAAGCCGTTGCACATCGGCAGCATCTTTTGGTTGCGCTACCAGCTGCGGCCTTAGTTCAAACATGCTGGCATCGTGACTATAGAATTCTTTCGCTTCTGGCGAGTCATCAAGCTCACCGAGAAAGCCGTGTTTTTGTAGTGCGGTTTTGAGTTCTTTCATAGTCCTTACGCTTATGATACCCCGAGTGCGACATGTTGTCGAGAGAAAACAACACTGTACTTGTTTGAGCAAAGGTAGTTAACGATCATGATTTGCACAGGTCTAGGATTCCCGGGGTATTTGGCGCATAGAAAAGAGTCCGGCTGTTACCGGACTCTGTCACGTACTAGGAATGTTTAGACGACAGGAGCTGGAGCTTGCGGACCGGCAGCTGCTGAAGCACCCTCGACTTTGTTAAACGCGTCTTGAACGATGAGCATACCGATCAAGCCAAGCAGCCATAATACTAAAAATGTTACAGCCGTGCTAAGCTTGCCACCGGTAACACTTTCGACTCCTTCGCTATACTTCCACAACCACCAAATACTGACGAAAGGAACGATGATGAGCCAGGCGGTAGGAATATTGGACCCTCGAGCGTTCATTTCGCCTTTGGTTTTGACTTCCCAGTAAATGCCATAAATTCCAAATGTTATCAAAGTCAGTAAAAACAATTTCCCTAGACTTCGCTTTTCCATAATATTTTTTCTCCGTTAGGTTTATCGTACTTGGGATTATATGAGCATTTTTTAGGAAACGCAATGCGCCCTATGGCTTTTGCCAAACAGGGCTTGGTCCGGCATTACTTTTTGTTGCAATTTTGTTAAACGCATCCTGAACGATTAAAATATCAATTCCATCTGGAACTGCCAGTAGTATTAGTAGAGCAATCGCAAAGCTCATTTTTTCGCCGGTTACGACCTCAACGCCCTTGCTATATTTCCATAACCATATGGCCATCAAAACAGGAACCGCCAGAATCGAAACATAAAAGGCAATGATAGACCCAATTTGCAGCCCTGTCATAGCGTCTCCGCCTACTTTTTCCGACGCCGTGGCGGCTCCACTAGAAATAAACATGGCTACGGCGGCCACTACTATCAGTACGGGAGCAACTAACCAGATAATATGCGGGATTTTAATGTCTTTGTTAAGATTCATCATCTCGGCCCTAGTTTTGGCAAACCAATACAGCCGGTATATGCCGAGAGTCACTACGGTTAGTAAGAACATTTTGCCGATTGAACGTTGTTTCATACCAGCCAGTATACGCCCCGTTCCGCGGCGGTGCTAGAAAAATCTGACCCACACTCACTATTTGGGTGTCATCTTGAGCGAAGTCCGCTGGCTAGCGGACGAAGTCGAAAGATCTTCTTTTTACCATATAGCTACAGGTTAAAATAAGGAGATTCCTCGACTTCGCTCGGAATGACAGGGGTAGCGCTTCGTAACTCAGTTGTATGAAGATTGCAGAATGCTTGTGGTTATTGCTACAATGAAGTGAAGATGACAGATACAAAACATGGTTCCAAGGTGAAAGTGCTGGTTGTGGGGGGCGGCTTCGGCGGGGTGCGCGCAGCAATTGAGCTTTCTAGGCGGTCACATTTGGAAGTAACGCTTGTGTCAGAAAGGCCAGATTTTTTCTACTATCCCACTATGTACGAAACGGCCACGGGCGGCAGTAGCGAACAGTCCACCGTGCCACTCGAGCAAATTTTTGGTGATGACCCGGTTCGAATACTCATTGGCAAGGCAGATAAACTCAATAAAGCCAAAAAAGAGCTGAAGTTGAAGGGTGTTACCGAGCCGCTGCACTATGACAAGCTTGTTCTTGCGCTCGGCGTCGTTACCAACTACTTCGGCATCCCTGGACTTGCAGAGAATACCTACGGTATAAAAAGTATTGAGGATGCAGAGCGTTTCAAGCGGCACCTCCATGCCCAACTAATTGCTGAAGACCAACCAGACCTCAACTATGTCATTGTCGGCGGAGGCCCCACTGGCATAGAACTCGCGGGGGCGCTCGGTCCGTACTTGCGTGATATTATGCAAAAGCACGGGATTCGCGGCAGGGCAGTGCACATTGACCTCATTGAAGCCATGCCCCACCTTATGCCGCGTCTACCAAAACCGGTAGGCCGAGCTATTGAGCGCCGTCTGCGCAAACTAGGGGTTAGGTTATACCTTAACAGCAAGGTTGAGGGGGCTAACAGCGAAGAACTAACCGTGTCCGGGAAGCCAATTCGTAGTCATACCATTGTATGGACAGCCGGAATTGCCAATAACCCGTTTTTTACTGATGCTGATTTTGTGTTGAGTGGCCGCAAAAAGGTGCTCGTCGACGAATTTTTGCGTGCCGAAGGCGACAAGGACATTTTTGTCATAGGAGACAATGCCGAGACACCATACAGTGGCATGGCTCAAACGGCTCTTTACGACGCTGTATTTATTGCTCATAACTTTGCCTGTGAACACGACGGGCGACCAAAACTCGCGTATCGCCCAAAAGAACCGGCGTACGTCACGCCAGTTGGGCCAAACTGGGCTTCTATGCTCTGGAAAGACGTCCACCTGCACGGACGCGTGGCATCAATGTTTCGAAATGCCGCTGACCTCCGCGCCTTTACCGAAATCCTTTCCGTTCGTGATGCAGCGGTACAGTGGACAAGCACGCTCGACCGCGAAGACCTTTGTCCAGTTTGCAGCTCCATCAGCTAATGGATTAGGGTTACTTGGCGAGTGATTTCAACAAAATAATGACGCTAACCACAATGCAGTGAGCGACACCCACCACCACCGCTGTCCCAAGGGAATTTTCCTTTGTTTTAGCAGATTTTGCGAGCGTCACCAGCAAGGACACTACAGATAAAGCAATATCGGCCAACAGGGCAGTAGATAAATCAATAAAGCCAAGTCCTGCAAGCATCAACATCAGCAGAGAAGGCACTCCGGCAAGTACTAAACCTCTATGCACGACTAGCTCATGACCCCACCTATAGTCAGACAGGGCTGAATCATGGGCGACCCGATGGGCGGTATACGAAGCTAGCATACTGGCACCCCATAATCCAAACGTCGTAAGACTAATGGTTATAGACGCATAAGCTATTGTTAGCTTTTCCGCAGACATCAGTAAGCCGACATTTACGGCCATTACCGTGAGGACACCGTATATGCGCTCTTTTAGATAGTCTACATACACCTGTTGGCTCTTCAGTGCTTCTTTGGGCATGAATAATGAAATCACGCGCGTAGTATACCATGGCAGCCAAGCAACAAAACTGTCATACTAGGTACCGTGAACCAGTTTGCTAATCAATATAGCCAGCTCAATGCAGCGCAGCGCGAAGCAGTAGATACCGTGTATGGCCCCGTGCTCGTTATTGCAGGACCCGGGACAGGGAAAACCCAGCTGCTTAGCGCGCGCGTGGCGCACATTCTTGAGGTAACCGACGCCCTCCCGCAAAATATTCTATGTCTCACGTTCACCGAAAGTGGAGCAAAAAATATGCGCGAGCGACTTGTTTCATTTATTGGGCAGGCGGCATACGATGTACAAATCGGTACCTATCACGCCTTTGGCAGCACCATCATAGGGCGCTTTCCGGAGTACTTTACCGAGCTGCGACTGGAACGTCCGGTGGATGAGCTCGGTAAACGGCAAATTCTTATGGATATTATAGAAAACACAGACTACCGCAGCCCTATAAAACAAACTCGTCACCACCTGGGCGACCTAGTCAGTACCATCAGCGAGGTAAAGCGCGGCCTGCTTTCGCCGAAAGATTTGCGCAGTGTCGCCACAGATAACATCGGCGCTATCAAACAAACAAAACAGGATATTGCAGCGCTCCTTGCACCATTTTCGTCACGTATGCCAAGCAAATTAGCCGTTGCCGAACCTTTGTTCGAATCATTGTGCCAAATTGTGCAAGCTCCGACCTCTCACAACACAACTCTGCAAGGTCGGAGCTTGCACACTTTAGGTGTCTTAGCGAGTAGCGAGCTAACCGATGCGCTTGAATTAGCACGAGATGAAGAATCTACCAAACCGCTCACGGCGTGGAAAAACAAATGGCTGGTAAAAGATGCCGAAAACAACTTTATGCTAGCCGGACTACTTGAGGCGAGACGAATAGAGGCATTGGCAGATGTTCTGGAACAGTATCAAGCCAAATTGGCCGAGAAAGGTCTGTACGATTTTGACGACATGATACTGCGCGCTATTTATGTACTAGCAGAGAATGATGAACTGCGGTTCACGCTGCATGAACAGTACCAGTTTTTGCTGCTCGACGAATTTCAAGATACAAACGCCGCACAGCTCAAGCTGGTTGAACTACTCACAAACAACCCAAGCCAAGAACGCAAACCAAATGTACTTGCAGTAGGCGACGACGACCAAGCCATTTACGCATTTCAGGGCGCCGAGGCCAGCAATATGCTGGATTTCTATCATATGTATAAGGACGTCCAGGTGATATCTCTCTCCGATAATTACCGTTCCCAGACGGAAATTCTGGAAACTGCCGCTCGAGTTGCCGGGCAAATTGAATCCCGCCTGCATAGTCAGTTTCAGGGCGTCACAAAAACGCTGCGCAGCCAGAATATGAATGTACCATCGCCGATGATTACGAGGCGTAGCTACCGCAGTGCCGTTGCCGAACGCACCGCCGTTGCGGAGCAGATTGCAGGTCTTGTAGCTTCAGGAACGCCCGCGGCACAGATTGCGGTACTGGCGCCCAAGCATAAATACCTTGAACCACTCGTCCCGTATTTGCAAAACCGCGACCTTGCGGTGTCATACGAAAAGCGCGAAAATGTTTTGCAGGCCCCCGTTATACGAGAGCTGCTTACCATGAGTCGCCTGGTTTTGGCGCTACACGCAAACGACCATCGCACCGCTGACAGCCTGTGGCCCGAAGTACTCAGCTACGACTTTTGGGATTTTTCTACGGCAGATATTTGGCAGCTGTCGTGGCGAGCAAGCGATGAACGGAAAACGTGGAGTGAACTGCTGCTGGCTTCGCGCGAATTCAAACATGCCACCCTCCTCCTGCTCACGCTTGCTGGCAAGGTTGAGACAGAGTCACTCGAGTACGCACTCGATGCGCTTATAGGCACCAGCGACATCCAAACTCATGACCGTGAGCTCCCAAGCGTACGTAGCCCGCTGAGAGACTACTATTTTAAGCAGCGCGGCGAAAACGTTTTATACGAAACCGTTACGCAGCTGACTGTTTTGCGCTCGCGCCTTCGAGAACACGAAACCGGGGAGGGGCGAGTGCTCAGTCTGGGCGACTTACTCGGCTTTGTAGCCGCCTATGAAACAGCCGAGCAACCCATGCTCAATACAAGCCCCTACAGCCAGGCAAACGATGCAGTGCAGCTCATGACCGTATTTAAAGCCAAAGGGCTTGAGTTTGACCATGTGTTTTTGGTTGCCTGTGATGATAGCGTTTGGGGTAGCCGCGCCAGTGGCGTGGGCAATAAACTCACCCTTCCGGCAAACCTAGCCCATATTCGGCACGCTGGTAGTACCGACGATGAACGTTTGCGTCTTCTCTACGTAGCTATAACCCGCGCTCGCTATGGGCTGCACCTCACCAGCCACGAACAAACATTCGCCGGGCGTTCTACCGAGGCAGTGAAGTACTTCGATGAAAGCAGCGACGAGCAGGACGCCCGCCGCACGCGAATACTCCCGGAGGCACAGCAGCTCGTTGAGAAGGATGATTCCGAGCACCCCAGCCTCGAAGCGCTAACGATGAACTGGCAGCAACGCCACTACAATGCGCAGGCACCGCTGACCGAACTCCTCCGCGAGCGTTTGGAGCGCTACCAGCTGAGCCCCACGCATTTGACACATTTTCTTGACCTTAAATACGGCGGGCCAGAGAGTTTTCTGCTCGGAACAATTTTGCGTTTTCCAAGTGCACCAAGCACCGATGCAAGCTTTGGAACCGCCATACACGAAACCTTGCAGTGGGCACAGGGTATCCTGAACGGTACCGGTAAACTTCCTACCGCGGCAGCGTCAAGCGCCCACGCCGCGCAGTATCTCGCGCGCGAAACACTGACGCCAGAACAGCTTACCGTCCAAACAGAACGCGCCGCTCATACACTCCGCAGCTTTTTTGCCGCACATGGTAAGGACTTTGCGGCAGGGAACGTTGCCGAGAAATCCTTCCGGGATGAGGGTGTTTTCAGTGGTGAAGTTCACCTGGGAGGCAAAATTGACTTGCTTGAAATAGACAAAACTGCCAAAAAAATTGTTGTTGTCGACTATAAAACCGGCCAACTCGGTGGCGACCCGAGCAAACTCTACCGCTACACCCTACAGCTATACTGCTACAAACTCCTAGTTGAGGGTTCACGCACCTACAGGGGGTACAGTGTAGAAGCTGGTAGACTTGTGTTTGTGGAACCAGACAGCGACGGCAAAATTATCACAAAACAAATACGCTTTGAACAAAAAGAAACCCAACGAGTTCAAGAGCTCCTACTGGCTATGTGGCAGCACGTCATGAAACTGAATATGCCAGATACTTCGTCTTACGGTGACAGCCTAAAGGACATCCGTTCATTCGAAGAAAAACTATCGGAAGGGCTGAAAACCCAGTAGGGGGGGGCTGAGCGTAGATCATTGCCGCCGCAAAGCACTTATTATTTACGTCTTAAAGGCAGGCTATACAAACTGTGGTCACGTGACTCCTATCTTGATATTGTCAACCTAAAAACATGCAACCGATAGGTAAGTCATTAGAAATCTGAAACGAAACACACAAATCTATTAAAATAGCCGCTCAGATGAGCGGCTATTTTTTGAATACAAAGAACTATTTCTTAGTGACAGCTTTACGCTTCGCAGTAGCTTTGCGAGCTGCTGGCTTCTTGGCAACAGCACGCTGTACAGCAACCGTCTTAACCGCTGGCTTTACAACCCTAGATTCGGCAGCCTCCGCCTTTGCTTCAGCGACTTCTGCAATTTCCGTTTCGACAAAAAGAAGGTTATATAAATTGAAGCCTACAACAGCACCCAAAACCGGGCCAAGGACGTAGGTACCCCAGCTCCACTGGTGCAAGCTCATGGCAACTGCTGGGTTCAGGATACCAGCTGAACCGAGTGATGCTACCAGAGCACCAGCAACGAGACCGCCTCCTACCATAAATGCTTTAAGCCCCAAGCTGACTCGCTGATATACGGCCGAAGCAACAGCGAAAGAAAAGACGAATGTTCCCGTTACTTCTGCTACCAAGATATGGGCATCGTAGGTGCCGTTGTTTTTCACATCTTCGAGCTTGGTGAAATACACAAAGAGGTACCAAGCAGCGGCAGCACCAGCGAACTGCGCAATAATATAGCTCAGTGCCTGAAGCGTGCGTAGTTTACGCACCGTCCACAAACCAACCGTAAGAGCCGGGTTGAAAACTGCGCCAGAGATACCGGCAAGTGCTACGACCATAATGGTTAAAGCGAGACCAGCAGCCGTTGCCACAAAATATGGCAAGCTAAGTTGTGAATGAGTCAGTGCCAAAACAGCCAGCGCAAGTACGCCGGTGCCCAGGAACTCACTCACGAGCATCGCGAGCTTATTTTTACGAAACATAGTTGTTATTCCTCCACTTATTTGTGATACTTCAAGCTTACAGATATATCGACAGTTTGTAAAGAGGTTGTGATATCATGCAGCGTCTTCACTGACGACAAAAGTACGTAAAGTCCCATCAGTCAGCGTCGCAGCGGTGGCAAATTGATAGGCAATGCCTGCGTAAAGTGCAACTTTTTGAGACTTTTCTTCGTCATCATTGCCGGTTCTGTCTGTATGACCCTTCGCAATCGTTCTCGAAAGCTGGACAAGTCTCGGCACATCAACCACAAATGCTTGCGGTAAGTCTTCATCGGTCATATCAGGAAATTCCTCACGCAAACGAGCGCGAAATACTTCTTGTGAGAAAGTGCTACCTGAAGCGAAATTAAGCACAATGAATGCTTCGTTGTGATTTCCGTTGAGGTGTTTGCTTGTAGATATCGGATAGTTCTTGCCACTTGCTTCTTGCACTTTAGCTATGTGCGACATGATGATATTAAACCGAGATTCACCGGTGCTACCACTAAAGTACGCTTCATGCTCAGCAGTCCCGCTCCAGCCACTGTACACATATTCCATAGTGACGTCGTCATAAGGTAGTCCAGCAATATCCAATCCACCTCTAACACTCTGTGCAATTTGAGCAAACTGATCAATCGCAGTATGAAATACATCCTCCAGCTTGTCATTCGCGCCACAATCAGTCCTCTCATGCCCAGAATGCATTCCCGTATGTGTTCCGCAGTGCACCCCCTCGTTATCAAGCTTCTCTGCAACTTCGCCTAGCTCAACATCCACCGAATCAGTATGGCTATCAAGAGCGCACTTCATTGCAAGCCCTGTGATGTAGCCACCACCTGCAACCTTTGGGCGAATGTGATTACCTGGCTTTACAGGCTCCTCCACGGTAACAAGTTCACCCCCAACAACTGAAGTGTAGGCGGCCATTACTGCTTCGCGACCATCTATACAGCCATCGTCTTCTTCGGTAATGTCCCTCATGCATTCACCAGAGCTTATAAGCCTCTCGGCAAAGCTGATAACCTCAGGCTTAAATAGCCCCGATTCTATTTTCTTTATATAACTTATGTTTGATTCCGGATTACCGTAACTCATAGCAGGGACTTCCATAATCGCATATGTTCTCATACCGTCCATACCCTCTCTTTCTAGGGCTAAATAGTCTACGTCCGTGTGAGGCATGACTGTCCGGCCAATGCCAGCATGGTCTCGCGCAGCACCTTCAATAACAGGTTCTACATCTTCTAATTTCGTCATTTGACTCGTTTCATTGTCAGTCATGTCTTTTGCTAGGTGTGCTAAATGTCACAAATTCCAGTAAATAATACTCCTCATCGAAATCGATGTCTAGTGCCAACACATAACGTAAGGTATATCACAGGCAAACGCAACCTAATCGTGTACGGTTGTAGTATGGATGTAGGTAGTTCGCGGGTTGAAATGTTCCACGAAGCCAGTCAAATTGTAGACTGGAGACTCTCACGCGGTGAGGCTACTGAGGTATGTCGTACTGCATTTGAACGCTTGAAGACTGATAGCCCAAGAGTTGCTGCGAACCTAATACTATACGCTGAGCTAGAATTTGGACAAGATCCTCATTCACGTCAGGCCTACCTTGATAGCCGTATGCGTGAAGCCGCAATCCAACATGTTGCAACTGATCTTGCGCAATTTGCAGATGAGTTGCTAGGCATCACCCAGACAGATTTACTAGAAACCGTCTAGCCGCGGTGGTGGTGGCGGTGGAGGTCGGCAACTTTGAGCCGTACCATATGGCGGTCTACGAGCTGGTGAGCCTTTTCTAGCTCTACTTGGTCGGTGGCGGTATCGCGCATCTTGAGCGCACGGTCTAGCGCGGCTTTGGTTTCAGCCTCAATAATGTCTTCGCCGTGGTCGGCTTCGTCTACAAGTATCTTTATATGGTCTGCGTTAACTTCTACTATGCCGCCGCTGACTGCAAAATATTCGAGCTTATCCAGCGGGTCAGTCCGCTTGCGGCGCACTTGTATGACGCCGGTGCGTGCAAGTGTCACCAACGGCTCATGACCGGGAAACACCCCAATCTCACCGTCTACGGTGGGGATGACAACCTCATAGACATCTTCGTCAAATTTGCTGCCGCTGAGCGTCACAAGTTGCAGCTTCATCGGAGTTCCTCCGAAATAGTAGTAAGTAGTAAGTAGTAAGTAGTAAGCATGCTATTTTTCCTTCAGTGACTTTATGAGTGCGTTCAGCATTTTGTGAATTTCTACCGTCTGCAGTTCTATTTTAATATACTCATTCTCATCTAGATACCCTAAGTCCTTCGCAATCAAGAGTTGATTCTGAACCTCGGTACATGAACCAAGTGCAATGAAATAAAAATTGCTTTTATCTTTAATCGTTTGCCGACTAAAACCTTCAGCGATATTTGAGGTTACAGAGACAACAGCTCGTCTTATCTGAGAAGTCAGCGCGAACTGTTCCTCTTTCGGGAAACCACGTGAAGCTCTATATGTTGAAAGTACAAGCAGGTGACCTTTCTGCCATACGATGAGATCTTTGAATGATTCTATTTTCCCCATCCTTACTACTTATACCTTACTACTTACTGCTTAATTTAGTCTTTCTTTTCAGAAAGGGGGCCGCCAGCCATGTAGAACCAGCTCTCAGGCTTGTCGTCATACTTACCGTTCAAAATGTCGCGGCAGTCGCGAACAGTGTCTTCTACCTTCACAAATGCGCCAGGGTTGCCGGTGAATTTCTCGGCCACAAAGAATGGCTGCGCCATAAAGCGCTGCAGGCGACGTGCACGGTTCACAATCTGCTTCTGGTCGTCGCTCAATTCTTCCATACCCAAGATGGCAATGATATCTTGGAGCTCTTTGTACTGCTGCAGAACGCGCTGAACCTCACGAGCAACTTCGTAGTGCTCCTGGCCAACAATTTCGGGGTCAAGAATGGTCGAACTCGAGTCCAGAGGGTCGACAGCCGGGTAAATACCGATTTCGGTCAGACCGCGGTTGAGCACAATAGTGCTGTCGAGGTGAGCGAATGTGGTAGCCGGGGCGGGGTCCGTAAGGTCGTCGGCAGGGACATACACTGCCTGAATAGACGTAATGGAGCCTTTCTTGGTACTCGTAATACGCTCTTGCAGCGCACCCATTTCCTGTTGCAGGTTTGGCTGGTAGCCCACCGCACTTGGCAGACGACCAAGCAGGGCAGACACTTCTGAGCCAGCTTGGGTAAAGCGGAAGATGTTATCGACGAACAGCAGCACGTCTTTCCCTTGGTCGCGGAAGCTTTCCGCCATAGTGAGGCCGGAAAGTGCCACACGCAAACGTGCGCCTGGTGGTTCGTTCATCTGACCAAACACCATGCTCGTTTTGTCGAGCACGCCAGCGTCTTTCATTTCGTGGTACAGGTCGTTCCCTTCGCGGGTACGCTCACCAACGCCGGCAAACACAGAGTTACCACTGTGGAATTTGGCAATGTTATTTATAAGTTCCTGGATAAGCACGGTTTTGCCCACACCAGCACCACCGAATAGGCCTACTTTACCACCCTTAGCGATTGGCGCGATAAGGTCAATAACCTTGATACCCGTTTCCAAGATTTCGGTCTTATTGCTCTGTTCATCCAGGGCAGGCGGATCACGGTGGATAGGTGAGCGTTTACCCTTGGGCACAGCCATACCGTCTATGGGGTCACCGACGACGTTAAACATGCGACCCTGGGTATCATCTCCGACAGGTACGGCAATTGCCGCGCCAGTAGCGACGACTACTTCACCACGTTTGAGACCATCGGTGCTCTGCATCGACACACTTCGCACGGTGTGCTCATCGAGGTGCTGGGCAACCTCGAGTGTGAGTGTTTCATCACCGCGTTTGATTTCGAGTGCATCATAAATGTTTGGCAGACTGCCGCCCGGGAACTCCACGTCGACCACGACGCCCACTACTTGGATTACTTTACCTATATTATCCATTCCATTCTCCTCCTGTGTTATTCATTGCTTCGATACGGGTAGCTAGCTCATTAAGGTCGACTACTATCCCCATATCTTCTATGGCAGCCGTAACAAGACCAAAAGTCATCACTGCTGCAGCCCGTTCTCCTGCAAATGCCTGGATCTTAGGAACTCCCATGCGCCATCTTCGATCAGAAATTACCTCTGCAACCCTTTCAACAGGAGGTTTGCCCTCAAGAATGTCTTCTTGCCTAGCTAGACCTTCGCCTCTGCCACTCATTTCATCGCCTCCGCGCCGCCGGAAATTTCAGCCAGCTCCTGGGTGATTGCAGCTTGGCGAGCCTTGTTCATTTCGAGCGTCAGGTCATCTGCAAGCTCGCTGGCGTTATCGGTTGCGTTCTTCATGGCCAGCATGCGCATGCTGTGTTCGCTCGCGCGGGCATCGAGCAGTGCTTGGAATATTTCTGCTCCAACCAGACGGCGCGCAACACCCTCCAGGACAACCTCGCTGCTTGGCTCATACACCGCATCGCGTACAAAAGAAGTCACGTCTGTTTTCGTGACACCAGCGGGTAAAATTCGTTCTACCACCGCTGTCTGCGTCATACTACTCACAAATTTGGTGTATATAATGTCGACAGCGTCAACCTTGGTTTCCTCAAACATGGCACATGCCGTGGTGAGAATAGCGTAAAACTCAGAGCCTTCTGGGTGGTCCGGCAGGTCAGTGTAGGTTCCGCACACTTCAGTGTCTTTTAGCCGCGTCACAAACTGCGATGCCTTACGCCCAACTGCTATGGTTTCATTACGCACGCCGCTGGCATCGTCTTCGCGCAGTGCCTGAATGTACGCTTTCAAAATGTTGGCGTTATAGGCGCCGGCTAGGCCTTTGTCTGAGGCAATAACGATTATCAGGCGGCCTTTGACCTCCCGTTTCTGAAACAACGGGTGTCGGTCGGTCGCACCTTGACTCGACAAATACGCCAGCAGCTCGTTTGCCGTGCGCGTATAGTCGCTGGTGGCTTTGGTGGCGTCTTGGGCGCGGCGCATCTTGCTGGCTGCGACCATTTGCATAGCCTTCGTAATCTGCTTCGTGCTTTTGACCGAGCGAATCCGGCCCTTTAGCTGGCGAGTACTAGCCATGAACGACCTCCGGTCGCTCTAGGGATAAGATGTTAGAGTTATGAGTTAAGAGTCGCGCTTTCCGCGATGCAGCTCCAGTCTTAACTCTTATCTCTTGTCTCTTAGCTCTCATTATCCTTCGAATCCTTTCGCAGCCGCAGCGGCAATCTTGGCTAGCAGCTTACCGGTGGCACTATCTGCTTCAACCTTTTCATCACCAGTGTTCAGCGCATCCATCTCTTTGCCGTGTTCTTTGGCGAGCTTGGCAAGCAACGCAGCCTGAGCATCTTTGATTTTCTCGCGGGGAACGCGGTCAAAATGACCTTCGTTCACAGCAAAAATAGAGGCAACTTGCTCCCAAATGCTGA
>JBASZU010000062.1:0-1868 GCA_049661165.1 Saccharimonadales bacterium (SeqCode) | reverse complement strand
CGACACCAAACTGTTTCATGAGCGGATGTGGTTTTTTCTGCTCACGGTAGACATCGAACTCTTTTTTGAACAGCTCGTCTATGGCCTTGTTGATATTGAACGGCGGGCTGCTTGGCCGGGTAATCTTATGGCGCACATCTAGCCAGAAACAGCGTGGACACTGCATGTACAGCTCAATCTTGCTGCGACTGACCTTATACGGCTCAGTTTGCCCTAGCTCATATGGCCGCGACCGTTCCCTCATGTATGACATGCGTGTATTGTATACCAACCACACAGTATTTTCGGATTTTTCAGCCCGATAATCGCTGAGTTAGAATACGTCTGTACCGACGAAGCATATCTGGATATGGTGAGGAGGTAGAGGCGTATTCTGGCCAGTGAGGGCGGGATGAGAAACTGAAAAATACCGTGTGGTTGGTATTTTTACTTCCGACGCAGCACGGCTAGTGTTTCGATGTGAGGAGTCCGTGGGAAAAAGTTGAAGATTTCGAAATGTGTCATTTTGTAGGCCGACTGGAGTAGCGCAAGGTCGCGTGCATGGGTGGCAGGATTGCAGCTGAGGTAGATAATTTGCGGAGGCCGTACTTCTAAACAGCGCTTGACGACATTTGCGTGCAAACCGGCCCGGGGTGGATCGAAAATAACTGGCCGCAACCCGTCGATGTACTCGAGGGCCTTTTCTGCCGATGATTCGACAACCTCAGCGAAGACCGGTGAGTCGCAAGCATTGGCGCGCGCCATTGCCGCAGTCCTGGAATCGAGTTCAACAAGTATGGCTTCCCTCTCGGCGACCGACAAACCAATACTGCCGACACCAGCGTACATATCTACCGGGTCGCCCTGGCAGTGCGCCCGAATACTTTCTAGCGCCCGCGTGTAGACCGGCTCATTCACCTGGAAAAAACTATCGACATCGTAAGAAAATGTCTGCCCGAGCAGCTTATCGCGCAGCCCGCAGTCGCCCAGTTCGTACAGCAATGTGGTTGGTACCGATGCGGGAGAACGCGGGTTTGAGTGGTACACCCGCAGCCCCTTGAGCGCACTAACAGGACTGTCCTTTGAAACTGGAGATTTCACCGCATTTGGCAATTTCAATCTGGGGAATTTACTTGGTTTTACAAAAAGTGCCGCTACTGCCTCCCCTGCTTGGTTGCAGCGCACAATCACGGTCTTCAAGTCGCCCGCCCGCAGATCGAGCCGTTGCAGCTCGCTCAGCACTGCCCGTGCCGCATCGTCTACTGCCGGCAGCGCGAGTGCGCTACCCTGCACAATTTGCTTACCATGACTGCCCCGCTGGTGGAGCGCCAGGTGCAAGCCATCATCATCACCCCAAAACGAATATTCCATTTTATTGCGGTAATGAAACTCCGAACCTACTGATACTACAGCTCTGTCATCTTGAGCGAATCCGGCACGAGCCGGAGAAGTCGAAAGGTCTCCTTTTTCCCCAGAAGATTCCAGGTTCTCATACGGAATAGCAACACCTTCGTGCGTAAAAAGCTCTTTGACTATTGCAGATTTATAGCAGTTTTCGGCCTCAAAGGTCATCATTTGCCAGGGGCTTGTGGCAAGATAATTGTCCTCATGCGGGTCTATTCTCTCTGGTGAGGCTTTTAGTATCTCCTCGGCAATCGCTTCAGCGTATGACCGCTTTTTCTTAATAATCCGCACTCGTACGGTTTCGCCAGGCAGTGCATTCCACACAAACACTTTCCGGCCGTCTGCTAATGTGCCGAGCCCCTGCCCGCCGTGCACCAGCTTTTCTATAACTACTTCATCCACCGACTTAGTACCTTCCGCAGGCCATCTACCGTGGTAACCAATCTGTTCGGCTTCAGGAGCTCCAAGCCGTGTTTGCTACTGTA
>JBASZU010000061.1:0-7418 GCA_049661165.1 Saccharimonadales bacterium (SeqCode) | reverse complement strand
ACTTGGTACAATGTCATACATACAGCTGTATTGCCGTGCACACATATCGGCGCTTGGCGTCAGCTGAGTTTCGAGCCCCAAGCAGTATGTCAAATATCTTTTGAAGTTCATTCTGGCACCTCCGCAGGTACTTGAGTTTGCGGCATTGGTGAAGCTGGTTGGATATTGGACTCCCGCAAACGCTTCATAAGTAGATCGCGCTTATTGGCAAATGATTTTCCAAGAGACATATCAAAATACCGGTTCGTGGTACGAAGCACGCATCCGGCGCCTATGCCAGGCTGCAGCCCGACCGCCACAAGCACATGTGGGTGGATGTTGGATCTGAGCCATGTCATAAGTTTTTCCAAAAACTGAGGTGAGGGATCCGCACTAAAGCTCATGTGAATTTTAGGTGCTTCCTTGCGGAGCAGTTTTAAAAATTCGAGCAGACTTTGACGAGCATGAGCGTCGCGCAGATCGAGTTTGTTAACCTCTGCAAGTTGATCCATGAGGGCACTCAGCTTTGGTAACTCTACGTCCGTTCCAGTGCGAATCTTGTCACTTGCCATCGCTAATTCGAGCCGTTCGAGCTCGCGAATGAGACGTCCTAGGTCTATCATGCCGACGACGCCTATTGGCAAAACCGGGGCTGTCCTCTGCTCAGGCACCATGACCTATATCCTGTACAATGGCTTCGCGGTTGGCCTCAAGGTCGGCAAGAATGTATTCAAGCTGATCATTTAAGTCTATTTGGTCGCCTATGGCGGCAAGGACGTAGTGGTTGATGATATCCGTCATATTTTGCTCAAACCGCTCCACAAGCTGTTTCTTTTCGGCTACAATCTGCTGCTGCACTTGCTCGCCCATCTGTGCACGCTGCTCCTCTATGGCGGAGTTCGTCTTCTGAATAGAGTCTATAGCAAGCTGTTTTGCGTCGTTGATGGACTGTTCGTACTTTGCAAATTCTTCTTTGAGGTTTCGGGTAATTTCATCTTTCATGAATTCGTTCAGTTGGCTCGTTGTCAAACGCAAGTCTTGCTGAAGAAACATTGCGTTTTCGGAGATTATCTTTTCGAAGTGAAGCCGACCCCTGTTGCGAAGTTCTTCCCGAAAGGTGTCATTAAAAATATGTTCGACATCTTCCTCGGCAGCTTTTTCTATATCGCTCACGTCATTTTTCTTTTTTTTCGTGCCACCGTCACCCATTCGTATGGCCAGCCATATAAACGCCAAGGTCGCCGCCAGTAAGCTCCCGAGTATCAGTGCCAGCTGCCAGATTGTCATATATGCGTCCCCACCCCTATATGCTTGTGTTTACAATTTCAATAGTAAGTATATCGCGATTAGGCCAATAACAAAAACGATTAACCCCAGTACGACGACTTGAATAAGCCCCCTCAGGATTGACTTCTTCGCCAGTGGATTACGACCGATGGAGACAAGACTGCTTCGAACCCCACCGTACAGCAAACTGCCAGTCATGAAAATGGTAATAAGCAGGATAGCAAGACTGACATAGAGTCGAACTGTACTGACTGGCTTGCCAGCAATACTGTCTCCTGACTTACGCAAGAAAGCAGGAACAGGCGGGCCGCTTACTGACACGGCCAACGGGTTACGGGAAATCCCGATATCTATCTGAATCAGTCCAATTGCAACATCTTTTTTGCCGGAAGAACTAGTAAGGGAAGCATTTCCGCTTACGTTTTTACTCCCATCGAAACCACTTAAAGCCTTACCCAGAATGACAGCCTGCCGAGAGTCGGCTTTCATGCCTATGCCATCCAAAGCGGATATACTAATGATATCGCCACTTTTGATAGGACCGTTTTGGGTGCTTACAAGCGCATCGTATTTACCGTTTGATGCAATATACACCTGCGTTGCAGTGCTATCACCACCCAGAGAGACAACAGTATCATTGGCAGAAACAACAACGCCGTGCATGGATTTATCGCTTTTATTGGTCAGTGCTTGTACCTTGCTACTGTCCTTGGGATCTAACATAACGATCATGCCTTTTTGAACAACGCCCGTAACGCCATAGCCTTGCGAAACGGTTTGCGCACTGACAATTACCGGCAATAGGATCGCAATTCCACAAAAACCCCAGACAAAAAAATGCTGCATTTGACGAATCTGTTTTTTTATCTGTTGCATATGCTTCAAAGTATAACCGTTTTACCACTGATACGACAAGACTTTTTATCGGTTTATTCGCAACCTTCGACTATAATAGAGACATTATGTCTATCACCAAAGCAATCATCCCCGTAGCCGGCTGGGGAACGCGCCGACTTCCCATAACCAAAGCTATCGAAAAATGCATGCTGCCGATTGGCAATCGCCCTATCGTTGACTATGTGGTAAGGGACTGTGTAGCCGCAGGTATCACCGACATTTACTTTATTGTTGGCGAACAAAGCGAACAGTTGCACACCTATTACCGCGATAATATTGAGCTTTCCGACTACCTTATGCGAAATGGCAAACAAGATATGCTACCACTTACCGAGACACCTCTAGCTCGGTTTCACTACATCGTACAGCCAAGCTATGGCAAATACGGCACCGCCGTCCCTGTTGATCTAGCCATGCCATACGTCAACGAAGGTGAATCTGTGGTGGTTGTCATGGGCGATGACTGTCTCTTTAACAGTGACGGCAGCTCCGATATTGTGCGTATGCTCGAGGCAACCCCAGAAGGACAAAGCGCTATACTCGCCGTGCCGGTGACCGATAGCTCCATCCAACAGTACGGTCACATCGTAGCTGACGACCAGGGCAATTTGGTGCGAATTATTGAGCACCCAAACCCCATGCCAGAACAATTCATGAAAAATGTCAGCAAATACGTCTTGAATTACTCTATGCTCAAAGCGGTGAGCGAATACGTTGCCCAGCCTATTGATGCGGGCAAGGAATACTACATTTTCCATCCATTCCAAAAAGTTATAGAAGACGGCGGTGTCATGAAAGTAGTTTCCGCGCAAGGAAAGTATCTCGATGCGGGAACCGTCGAGGGCTGGCTCCACGCCAACAAAGTTGTCATAGCCGAAACGCACCCCGCAAACTCCTAAGCCACAGAAACCCCTATTGGGAGGACAGTCCTCCCAAGTTAGACTTTCTACGGTGTTTGATTTATTAGTCTATCTAGAATAGTGTTGTGTTATTTACTTTTTGTTATCTCTGTTAGCGCATGTACGAAACTTTCCATATCTGCCTCGGTTGTACTCCGACCCATCGTAATCCTCAGGCTACTCTGAGCGGCTTCGTCACTGATGCCCATAGCACGCAGCACGTGACTTGGCTCTTCTGAGCTTGCACTACACGCCGATCCAGCAGCGGCGAGAAAGCCACGGTCTTCAAGCTGGATGAGCACACGTTCGTTGTCCATTCCAGGCAGTGTCAAGTGTACGTTGTTTGGCAGACGGTATTTGAGCGAACCATTGACGGTTACACCCGGGATTTTTTGGCATAAGAGGCGGATAGCTCCGTTTTTCACTTCGTTTAGTCTTGCGACCTCGTTTTGACGCGACGTTTGTGCCACATCAAGCGCAGTTGCAAAGCCAACGGCACCGGCGACATTTTCGGTGCCACTACGCAGCCCTCGTTCTTGTCCGCCACCCCGGATTATCGGAGATAGCTTCACGTGGCTTGCCGCATACAGCACGCCGGTTTGCTTTGGCCCGTAGATTTTACCGCCATTTAAGGTCATGAGGTCAATCCCAAGGCTCGCAACAGACAGTCCAAGATAGTTTGCCGCCTGGCACGCATCGGTATGAAAGTACAGGGGCATCTCATTCCCTGCCTTTTTTCGTTCGGCACGGATTTCTGCCAGCATGGCCGAGATATGACGCAAGGGTTGGATAGTACCGACCTCGTTATTCGCGTACATGACGCTCACGAGCACCGTATTGGGAGCGATTTTCTGACGCAGATCACCTAAATCTACCCTGCCCTGCTCTGTCGCAAGCGCAACGGAGCAATTAAACTGCTCCGCCGGTGCTAGCACAGACTCGTGCTCTAGGCCGCTAACCGTAACGGAGCAATTTGGAAAATTCGCCATCACTCCTGATATGGCCAAGTTGTTTCCTTCTGTGCCCCCAGCGGTAAAAATAACTTCGGTCGGCCTAGCCCCGAGCCAATGCGCCACCCTACCCCGCGCATCTTCCAGCGCCTCCCTTGCCTGCCGAGCCGGCAAATACGTAGCCGACGGGTTGTAAAAGACGTCTGAAAAATACGGTTGCATAGCAGCTAGTACCGCTGGGTCAACCGGCGTTGCCGCCGCGTGGTCAACATATATCATAGTATTATTTTAACTCCATAATCATTGTGCTACCACTACTGAAGTTATTATGAGCAAAGCGAACGAGGCGATAGCCGAGCTTTAGAGCAGGAAGAGAGCTGGTGCGGATTCACTCGGCAGCAGCGAGGAGGACAAGGTCATCCTTAATTCTTTATACCCCTGCTTGTGCTAACAGTGGGTCAAACTTCCCATGCATTCGGCGCTGATACTCTTTTATTGCTGCACCAAAACGCTCGGCTTCTTCAAGTGATGCGGGCTGATACGGTTGGCCGTCCTGCGCTTTGTAAATCCCTTGTGGCCGTATATCATACCGAGTTGTTCTCACCTGGCGTGAACCGTCTTTGTCTGTCCATTCTTCGTGCCAAACCCACGTGTGCCGGTCAAGGCAGAAGAATTCACGCCGAGTGCCCGCTGGAATCTGCCCAAACACCTCACCGCCCATCTTTGCAAGGTCCCTCAAAATATTGCGGTGGATGGTTGCTTTTCGCGCTTCAATATCTTCCGACCCTATAATATTAAGCAGCTTGCGCAACATCACCTGCCTCCGGGGGGATAGTAGTGTATTGTGCTGCCACTTGGGCTCGGGCTGCGTTAAGGCTCACGACATTTCCTGTATTTGGCGGCACGGCCGCACTCTCAGGCCTCTGGAATAAATAATCCATAGCACGGTCAACCATCATTTGACTGCTGGATATTTCTGGAACTATAGGATTTGTTGATTCGGGTGCATCTTTGATAGCATGGCGGGCAATATCTCTTTGAACAGCTTGGACATGTGGTAATCGTCTGTGATTTGCAATAGAAAACGCGTAATCGTTTGCAGAGGCATCGGTCTCAACCATAACTGCCCCAATCATATGCCTCTCAAGCTCGCTGAGAGCAGGAGCTTTATTGGTCATCTCTGGACTCTTTATGAAAGAGCCGGTAAAAGTGGGGAGTTGGATTTTCATACTATGTACGTTTAAATAACTTCCTTGCATTTGTGGTGGTTGTTACGGCTAGCTCACTAACAGTAGTACCTCTTAGCTCTGCTAGAAACTCCGCCGTTTGCACTAGATGCTTCGGCTCACACACTTTACCACGAAAGGGC
The DNA here is from genome assembly GCA_049661165.1 of Saccharimonadales bacterium (SeqCode). Taxonomy (GTDB): domain Bacteria; phylum Patescibacteriota; class Saccharimonadia; order Saccharimonadales; family UBA4665; genus JAGXIT01. Next base: position 2,037 of record JBASZU010000061.1, on the reverse strand, counting down.
TTAGGAGTCAAGAAGGGGGCATCTGTTTCTAACACTAGTGAGTGTTGTGGAATTGTGCGATATGTCACAATTTGCGCTTCATCCCGTGTAAAGGTGGCAATACCGTTGACTCCAATGTACAGCCCATGGGCTACTGCTCGCTCCATATTTTCCTGCGAGTCAGTGAAACTGTGCAGCACACCCCTTACCCCCTGGTAACTTTCAAATATCGGCCAAAAATCATCGAATGCCTCTCGTACATGAAAACTCAGAGGCAAACCCTGTTCAAGAGCAAGCTCTATCTGAAACCGCAAGACGGCTGCTTGGTCTTCCTTGGGTGAGTGGCCATAAAAATAGTCAAGCCCGCACTCCCCAACAGCCACCACCTTCGGCAGCGACGCAAGCGCAGCAAACCGTGCTAGGGTGTCAGCCCCCAAATGGTCTTTCGCCTCATGCGGGTGAATACCAATGCTTGCCCAGACACCTTCGTGCTTTTGGGCAAAGGCAACCGCAAGTTCACTATCTGCCAAGGTGGTGCCTATGGTCAGCAAACGCGTCACGCCAGCCTCACGTGCAGCAGCCAAGACCGATTCTGCGCTCCGCGTGTTTTTGTCTGCAAACCATTTATCGTGTACGGGCGTCAGGGCGGTTTCTATTTCATGCACGTGACAGTGCGTATCAAAAAACGAGGGTGCCACCTAGGTTACTCCTGAGGTGCTGAAAGTTCAAGTTTTGGGAAAAGCGTGCCTTCCACAGGGTGGACTATGCCGTCTGCAAACAGAGCCTGTATTTTCCCAGCAGTCGAAGGCAAAAATGGCTCAAGCATTTGGGCAATCTGTAGCAAATCACCAACAAAGGCAGCGAGAACTTCGCGCAAGTGGTCTTGGTCGTCGGTTTTGGCTATGAGCCACGGCTTTTCGGTGTCTATAAGCTGATTAAGCCCCCGCACTTGTTCCCACACGCTATCAAGCGCTCGGTCGAATTTGCAGAGGGCGATAGCCTCTGTGTAGGCCCCCATATCGTGTTCGGCCTCTGGCACATCGCCGATGACGCCGCCCTGATATTTCTGTACCATGGCAGCTGTCCGTTGCACGGCATTGCCAAGCTCATTGGCGAGTTCGTTGTTGTACGCCAGCTCAAATGCTTCCCAGCTAAAATCACCATCATCATAGCTCGGTACATGGCGCAGGAAATAGTAGCGAAACGCATCGGCACCGTATTTCTCAATAATTTCAGTTGGGCTCACGCTGTTACCGAGCGATTTGCTCATTTTCTTACTGTCGACAGTCACGTAGCCATGAACATACAGCTGCTTCTGCAGGGGCAGGCCGAGACCGAGCAAAATCCCCGGCCATATGGCGGCATGAAAACGCAAAATTCCCTTGCCCACCACCTGCACGTTTGCTGGCCAATACTGTTTGAAGTCGTCGTGTTCGGGGTAGCCTAGCACTGTTATGTAGTTGAGGAGCGCGTCAAACCACACGTAAATAACCTGGCTTGAGTCACCTGGCACGGGGATGCCCCAATCTATCTTATCTTTTGGACGAGAAATGCTGATGTCGTCTAGGCCTTCGCGTAGCAGCGACAGAATTTCGTTGCGGCGAGTGGCAGGCGTCACCAGAAACTCATTTTTCTCTATGGCTTCGCGGATGGCCCCGGTGTAGTTACTAAGCCGGAAAAAGTAGTTTTCTTCCTCGATTTTTTCGTACGGACGGTTGTGGTCAGGGCAAATGCCCTTGTTCTCTTGCACGGTCGTTTCAGTAAAAAACTCTTCGTCGCCAGTGCAGTACCAACCGACGTATTTGTTTTTGTAGATGTCACGTGCAAGTGCTTTCCATATGACCTGAACGCGTTCTTCGTGGGCTTTGTCTGTGGTGCGGATGAAACGGTCAGGCTTAACATCGAGGGCCGCCATGAGTTCGCGGAACTTTTCTGACATTTGGTCGGTAAACTTTTGCGGATCTAGCTTGAGTTCGGCAGCTTTTTCGGCAATCTTGCCGCCGTGTTCATCAGTCCCGGTGCTAAAAATGGTGTCTTCGCCTCGCACCCGCGCTGCCC
>JBASZU010000060.1:0-3022 GCA_049661165.1 Saccharimonadales bacterium (SeqCode) | reverse complement strand
GGTGTGGTATTCATTGCCATGGAAGATCCCGATGATGTGCCGGCAATAAGCTTTCTCCAGAAACAGCTCGGTAAACCTGTCCGGATACACATAGCGACAACGACAACAATTCAGAGCGCTCTTGACCTATACAACGGCGACGCGAGTAGCGTTGGCAGTGAAATAGAAAAAGTTATCGCCATACAGGAAAAAGACGATACCGATGAAGTGGTTGACAAAGCAGACGTAGCTGAAGACTCGCCCATTGCCCAGACCGTAAATCTCATCATAGACTACGGAGTGAAAAACCGTGCCAGCGACATCCACATTGAACCTCGAGAAAATTTTGTTGTAGTACGGTACCGCGTAGACGGCATACTACGCGAAGTGAATAAGCTCCCGCGCAAAGTTCTTGGCGCACTCGTGTCACGCATAAAAATTCTCGCAAACCTCAAAATTGACGAACATCGCGCACCACAAGACGGACGCTTCAAAATAGTCGTGAGCAACCACGTCTACGCACTTCGCGTCTCAACGCTCCCCATTGTAGACGGCGAAAAAGTTGTTATGCGAATTCTGGACGAGTCAAGCAAGCCGGCAACGCTCGAAGATTTGGGCTATTGGGGAGGCGCCCTCGAGGCAGTGCAGCAGGCAATCGTTCAGCCACATGGCATGGTTCTGGTCACGGGCCCAACTGGCTCTGGTAAGTCTACTAGCCTCTTTAGCGTGCTTAGTATGCTCAATAGCCCCGGGGTAAATATCAGTACCGTGGAAGACCCTGTGGAATACCGTATATTTGGCGCGAATCAGACGCAGGTGAACCCACTTGCTGGTATGACGTTTAGCAGCGGCTTGCGCGCACTGCTTCGCCAAGACCCGAACATCATTATGGTGGGAGAAATTCGCGACGGTGAAACTGCAGACCTCGCCGTCCAAGCGGCGCTTACGGGCCACCTCGTATTTAGCACGTTGCATACAAACAATGCCGCGACCTGCCTGCCTCGTTTACTCGATATGAAAATTGAGCCATTTCTCATCGCGAGCACTGTCAGAATTGTTGTAGGGCAGCGTCTCGTACGGCGACTGTGTATTGATTGCCGTGAGGTTTATGAGCCCGATGCCGCTCACCTCGAAAAGTTATATAAAATATTCCAGCTCAAGACTGGCGAAACAATGAAGCGCCTCCATGAGCTTGAGCAAACCGCGCTCGAAGCGGGTCTCGGCGCGGCGACTCTCAGCAAAACTAATACCGCCAATCCAAGTGCTCTCGGCACTTCAACGAGTGGCATTATGCGTCTCTGGCGACCACATGAAGATGGCTGCGATACCTGTAATCACACTGGGTATCACGGTCGGATGGGCATATACGAAGTGCTGCGAAATACCGATGATGTCCAGCAACTCATTGTCAGTAACGCAACAAGTGAAAAACTGCAAGAACAAGCCTTGCGTGACGGCATGCTAACCATGCAAGTTGATGGGCTCGTCAAGGCGCTGCGCGGTCAAACTTCTATAGAAGAAATCTTGCGCGTTACGGCAGAGAAAGCTTAGTATAAGCATATGCTTTTTACATACAAAGCTCTTCGGAAAGACAACTCGAGCGTGTCGGGCACCATAGAAGCCGCCGACCGCGATGCTGCCATGGCCGCCCTCTCACACCAGGGTCTCCACCCACTTGTTGTCACAGCTACTGGCGCAAAGCGTGGCTTTGGGTTTGGAAAAAGCGTCAAAACAGGTGATATGGTCATATTTACACGCCAGCTTTCGACAATGATTTCCGCAGGAGTGCCCATTGCTCGAGGTCTCGCAACACTCCAAGAGAGTGCCAGTAGCGCCTATTTTCGTGAAGTGCTCGGCAAGATAACAAAGGATATTGAGGGTGGCACTCAACTTGGAGATGCGTTCGCAAAATTTCCGAATGTTTTTGATGACGTGTACGTTAACATGGTGCGGGCCGGGGAAGAAGGCGGTATCTTAGACGATATCTTAAAAAGGCTCGCTATTCAGGTCGAGCAAAACTCCAGCATTAAGAAGAAAATCAAGAGCGCCATGACGTACCCAGTCGTAATCCTGAGCATAACTGTTATCGCATTTTTCGGCATTATGTTTGTACTCATGCCGAAAATATCAAAGATACTTCTTGATCTTGGCGGGCCAAACGCAAAACTGCCGGTCTATACCCAGGTGCTCATAGACCTTAGCAACTTTAGCCGAAAATACGCCTTTATTCTCATCCCCGGCACGGTTCTTGCTGCATGGGCAGTTCGGCGCTATATCCAAACGCCAAAGGGAAAATATCAGTTTCATGCGCTGTTACTCCGTTTGCCTATTGTGAAAACTATTGTGACGAAAGTAGCGATTGCGCGTTTTTCGCGCACATTCGCATCGCTCATGTCCGCTGGGGTTGGCGTGCTTGATTCGTTAGCCGTGACGGGAGGGGCAATCGGAAATAAAGTCATCGAAAAAGAGCTCGCACTAGCAGCTGCAGAGGTACAGAACGGCAAGCAGCTTTCGGAAGTTATTGCTTTAAGCCCACACTTCCCAAAAATTGTTTCTCAAATGCTCGCGGTCGGCGAAGAGACCGGAACAACAGACACGGTGCTTATTAAAGTCGCTGATTTTTACGAAGAAGAAGTTGCGAACGCCATTGACAGTCTCGCTTCTGTCATTGAGCCTGTTATGATTTTGTTCCTTGGCTCTGGTGTTGGGCTTATTGCGGCAAGTGTCATGGGGCCAATCGCTAGCATGAGCAACAACGTGGGAGCCAATTAGGCTTGACGTCGCTCCGCTTATGGTTATAATCAGATGCAGACTTACGGGCTAATCCGTCAAGCATTATAAAATCATATAAAGGAGGGTGGGTCCCTATGGTTTCACTGAAAAGTAAAAAAGGTTTCACAATCGTAGAGCTTTTGATTGTGATTGTCGTCATCGGTATCTTGGCAACGCTTGTGATTGTAACGTTCACTGGTATTCAGCAAAAGGGTCGCAACAGTCAGCGCCAGACTGACATCAATGCTATTCAAAGCCAGGCTGAAGCATT
>JBASZU010000059.1:0-8370 GCA_049661165.1 Saccharimonadales bacterium (SeqCode) | reverse complement strand
ACTGATTGCCTACCAGCTTCAACCCAAGAAACCATGCATACACTACACGAAAACAGAACAGAGGTTGCTCACGCAACCCCTGTTGGTTGGGTGACCTTACATAGTGAGTGTTATGTGAAGCTGGGGTTATTCTAGGGGCGGATCATGCCAAGCAGTATGTGGCACTGTTGAGTAATAAATGAAAAGTATGGGCGGTTCTGAGCCAGATGCTGAAACGAATAAGAGGCAAGCCGTTGACTAGCTGAAGCTTAAACCACTACGTTTGATGCGGAATAATCGGAACAGCCGTATAGCAACATAAACAGTAAAGCGCAGCTTGGGTTTTGTTCCACCGTGCCAAGATTCATTAGAAAAATGGTATGCTTAAGACAATGAGCGAAATAATCAATAACACCAATCCTGGCACCCCGACTCCCGACCGTCCTCCGGTAGACGAAGCTAGTTATGCGAATCCAGGGGTGTACGAAGGGTGGGAAGCGGCAGCAGCACTGAGAGAAGCTCAAGAAGGGTGGCTCGAAAGACGCGGTATGTTGACAGATGTGCCTCGTCTCACAATGGCAAGACGTGAGTTTGAGCTGTTGAGAAATGTGGGCTTGGGTGCTGGCGGTGTTCTATCATCATGGCTTAGCAGCAAAACCAAAACAAATTACGGCATCCCAGTTGACGCACAATATGTATCGATAGATATCGCGCCGGACGAAACATCTAGTGATAGTGACGTTGTACACACCAGAAAGCTGGTAGTAGTGCATGATGATGACTTTGGGACTGCTGTTGATCAGGAGCAACTCAATATACCAGAAGATATACCTCAACTGACAATGAGCGAGCGAGAATACAGATTGTTTGGAATCGTCGGCATTGGCCATAGTGACACGTCGCATATGATTCAATATGCAAGGGAAGTCTGCAAAATACCGCAAGGCGACCAATACGGAGCGCGATATGCGTTAGTCGAAATAGAATCTGGTGACCCCAATTTGCCGCCAACCCCCCTACTAGTTGACGTTACTGAAGCGGACTTCGGTACAGTTATTGAACCCGAGTATGTTGAGATGGATAATTTTTACCTAAGCAAAGAACCAAGCCCTGGTAACCCTACAGCACCCGAATCGGCAAGTGCGCATTTCACAGTTGATATCAAGAAAGACGGCACTCTTGCAAGGTCACAAGAGGGGCTAAAATCGTTTGCAGCGGAGCTAATGAAGGGTAGAACAACAGACCCATTTAGCGGTATTAACGGAGACATGAGAGTACGGGCTGGCGGTATTGCAACTGGCCAAAAGGATGCATTTGTATGGGAAAATGGCAGACCGTTTGCAAGTGCAGTTGAGCTGACGATTGCTTTTCCTGGCCAGTACAATTCAGTTTGCGTCGTGGCGGGAGATAGAATGGATCCGATTAATGGTAAGGCCGGCATGGCTCAAATTGTAGCCCGGGCAGGAGAGGCGCAAGTTTCGGTAGTATTAACGATTGATGGCGATAGTCTAAAACGGTTGCAAGATGTATACAGAGATCTATATCGCGTGCCAGATTTTGCGCTAACAGAATCCCAAAGATCTGAACGTGACATAGAGTTCGGTCGTCTAGTTAACTTAATCTCTGAGGCAGCTGCAGCCAATAAAGCCGCTGAGGCTGTTCTCCAAAACAGAAATTCTGTGTTGCGTCCGCGGCAGACACAACTAAAGGCAAAATTATTACCGATCCCAGGCTCAGACTTGCAAGGAAGACATCGATAAACCGCTATAATGGGGTAGCCCAAGAGGCTAATCACGCCCACAATTGCTAACACTTTACGGTGGATCCAGCTAGGCTAGAACAAAAAGCGGGGCTTAGGGTTACACACAGTTTCCGAATTTTGCCCCAATTTGGTGCGGATGAGAGGACTTGAACCTCCACGAGTTGCCTCACTAGTACCTGAAACTAGCGCGTCTACCATTCCGCCACATCCGCGTGACTACTAGGACTAAAGTTGCAGTGTAGTTTAGTGTCATCTCGGACAGGTTTTGTTTGCTGGCGGATAGTAGACGAGCGTTTACGATAATTTCTGGCAGTGTTTCACACTGACCGCCACATCCGCGCGCTGTTTTGTGACTATGCTAGAATAGCCCTTTTAGCTTCTGTTTTCAAGCGAACAGTGCTATGTATTTTCAAACTGATTATGCTATCATACCTTCCATAGACGAGAGGGCTGGGTACATGAGTAAAGTTGCACACTATCTCCAAGAGCACTTGTTGGGTGAAGTAATGACAAGCGTAGATGCGCGGCGGTATTTTGCCACCGACAGCAGCATCTTCACGCTAGCACCGAGTATTATCGTTTACCCTCGAAATGAAAATGATGTGCGTAAAACAACCCGTTTTGCCTGGCAGCTAGCCGAACGGGGCCGGATAATTCCCATTACTGCTCGTGGCTCTGGCACGGATTACGCTGGAGCGGCTCTTGGCAACGGTATCATGCTGGTGTTTCCTGCACACATGAACCGTATTGTGGAACTAGACCAAAAAACAGGTGTGGTTGTCGTAGAGCCCGGCCTCAATTACGGACGAATGCAGCAAACCTTGCAGACCCATGAGCGCTTTCTTCCGCCATATCCTGCTAGTATAGAGTTTAGTACCATTGGCGGTGCTGTCGGCAATAACGCAAGCGGCGAAAAGTCTGTCAAATACGGTGTCACCCGAGATTATGTAAAGTCCCTGCGTGTGGTTTTGGCCAATGGAGAAGTCATCGAGACACGACGACTTACACGACGAGAGCTAAGCAAGAAACTCGGCCTTACTACTTTCGAAGGCGAAATTTACCGATCGTTGGACACACTTATAGAAGAAAATCGGGAAGCCATAGATAAATCTGTCAAAAATGTGACGAAAAATACGGCTGGCTATAACCTGTTCGATGTCAAGCGACGCGATGGTAGCTTCGACCTGACGCCACTTCTAGTTGGGGCACAAGGAACACTCGGAGTTATTAGCGAAATCACATGCGAAACAGAAGCTTTTAACCCTGAAACTGCTGTGTTTGCGGCATTCTTCGACAGTATAAGCGCACTGGGTGGAGCGGTACAGGAACTACGGAAGCTGTCGCAAATGCCGAGTGCCATTGAAATGGTCGATGGTAAGCTCCTCTCGATAGTGAACGAGCTGAACCCAAACCAATTAAAGGATATTATACCTGCTTCAGTGCCGGCCGCAGCACTTGTCGTGGAATTTGATAACACAAAAGACCGCAAGCGCCGAAAAACACTTAAATTAGCTCGCAAAATTTTTGAAAAACACGCAGCTGAATTCAAGGAAGAGAGTGAACCCGCAGCGCAGGCTAAACTCTGGAAAATTCGTCATGCCTCAGCAAGCCTACTCTCTCACAGTGATAACCAAACAAAATCTGTGCCTATCATTGAAGACGGAGTCGTACCAGTTGAAAAACTAGAGGAATTTGTATCAGGCATATACGCTTTATTCAAGTCAGCCCAGCTGGATGTTGCTATATGGGGTCATGCTGGCGACGGTAATCTACATGTTCATCCGTTTCTTGATATCGCTCAGCTAGGCGATAGGCAGAAAGCTTTTCGTCTCATGGAAGAATATTATGAACTTGTGATTTCCCTCGGGGGCTCCACAACAGGCCAGCACAACGATGGCCGGCTACGCGGTCCATACTTAGAAAAACTTTATGGCTCAGATGTATACAACGTATTCAAAAAACTCAAGCAAATATTCGACCCGTACGGCATACTTAATCCTGGCGTGAAGGTGGGAATATCAACAGATGATGTTCGTCCGCTTCTACGAACAACATACTCTCTAGACCATCTCTACAAACACATGCCGCGAAGCTAACTATGCACTGGGAATACATTGATTTCATCGGGCTACTTGGCGGTTCTATTTTACTGTTTGCGTTTTGGCGAACTAGTACTGGTACATGGAAACCGACATCAGCATGGTACGAGTTCGATAACCTTATAGCTGCAGTCCTGCTAATTTTTTACACCTGGCAAAAACATGCATATGTAAACATTCTACTTAATGTCGTATGGGGTGTAGTAGCATTTCGTGGCCTGAGTTCTTTCGCCGAGCGACGGATGCTACGAAACAAAGATTTTCGACGCGGGTATCGAAAAGGCAAACGTTTCATGAAGCAAGTAAAGAAGTATTGAGTTTTATCCGAAAAACAGATACCATATAGGACGTTCCTGTAAAAACAAGCGGACGTGGCGGAATTGGTAGACGCGCTACTTTGAGGTGGTAGTCCTGCAAGGGGTGGAGGTTCAAGTCCTCTCGTCCGCACCAGTAGGAACCGTGGATAATTAGCTCAGTTGGCTCGGATCTCTCGTTTACACCCAGAAGTGAGAATAGCCAGCGGCTGTTTCGCAAGGCAACCTTCACTTGCAAACTGGTTTGCAAAGTAGAAGTTGCGGGGTCGGCGAAGGTAACCGGGGGTTCCCCGACCCATGCTAAAATGTACATGGTACTACGACAAGGGTGATTAGCTCAGTTGGCTAGAGCATCTCGTTTACACCGAGAGGGTCGGGGGTTCGAGTCCCTCATCACCCACCAATTAAAAATTTCAGGTAATAGGTAATGAAGGTATCGAGCGCGAATGCCCGTGACGCACAGTGGCCTTTGCCCAGCGACCTTGGGAGCTAGGTTTGACGAGAGCCGAAGGTCGAACCCCCTCATCAACCATCATGATAATTTTGACGATTTTGAGGGTACTTTTGGTATACTGAATACGATATGGGGAAACTCCAACCTACCAAACCGCTTTTAATTTTGCTTTACGGTATGCCCGGTTCGGGTAAAACTTTTTTTGCGCGGCAGCTGTGCGAACAAATAACCGCAGCTCACGTTCAAGGCGACCGTATCCGTGACGAATTGTTTGAAAAACCTACCTACAGTAAAGAAGAAAATCATATTGTTGCCAGCTTGATGGCATATATGACGAGTGAATTTCTGAGTGCAGGCATAAGTGTTATATTCGACACAAACGCTATGCGACTCAACCAGCGAAGAGCGCTCCGAAATCTAGCCATAAAGGCTCGCGCCCAAACCGTGCTGCTATGGATACAAATTGATCCAGATTCTGCCTTCAAGCGCGCAAGTAAGCGAGATAAGCGTAAACAAGACGACCATTACGCTCAAGATATGGATCCGGCAACATTTCGGGAGCTACTGGGAGGTATGCAAAATCCAGATCTTACCGAAAACTATCTAGTCCTGAGCGGAAAGCACGTCTTTAGTACACAAAAGAACGCTGTTATCCGCTACCTAGCCGAAAAACGCTTAATTGACCTTGATTCTACCGCTCAGCAAATAAGCAAACCTGGGCTGATTAATATTGTCCCAAACCCTGCCGCCGGACGCGTTGATCTGTCGCGCCGTAACATCAACATCCATTAATAAGGCATGGCTGTCAAACTCGTCGACATAACCGGTCTCGGTACGGTAAAGTTGGTAAAGTCTTCTCGTAGTCGCTCTATAAGACTCAGTGTTTCTGCTAATGGTATACGGGTTTCTTTGCCGCGTTGGCTCCCGTATGCAGCAGGCACTGCTTTTGCCCAAAAAAACAGTGCCTGGCTACAGTCACAGCTTGACCTGCAGCCAAGTATTGTCCTGAAAGATGGCCAAAAGATTGGCAAGCTCCACGTGTTGCACTTCCAAACTGTTCCTGCCGCATCATCCATCCAAGCAAAAGTCACTCCCACAAAACTACTTGTCGAACATTACTCGACCGAGCCTATTTCTTCCCCTGCCGTACAGATGCGTGCCAAGAATGCAGCCATCCGGGCACTCAAAAAAGAGGCCTCGGCGCTTTTACCAAGCCGACTCAACAACCTTTCCGAGCAGTACTGGCATACTTTCCAATCTGTCTCCATAAAACAAATGTCCCGTCGCTGGGGTAGTTGCGATAGTCAGGGGAACATTACACTCAACTTGTTTCTGATGCAACTAAGTTGGCAACAGATAGACTATGTGCTCTGCCATGAGCTTGCCCATACAAAGCACATGAATCACGGCGCAGCATTCTGGAAAGAACTTAAACAGATGATGCCCGACGCGCAGATGATAGCTAAAAAAGTACGTTACATTCAGCCAGCACTTACGCCTGTCGAAAGTGCTATAGCTTTTGATGATGACGATATGGCATACTAGATACATATGACGGTGAAACAGACTGCCGGCAGCTCAAAAATAGACCAATCGCTTGAGCACGAACAGCTCCAGAGCCTTATCGGCAGTATGGCAGATGGTGTTCTGGCGGTCGATAGCCACATCAAAGTTGTCCTATACAACGGTGCGGCACTGAACATACTTGATATGAACGGAAACATAAAGGGACGATCATTAAAACGACTACTTCAGCTTTTTAATGCCAATGGACAATCCGTTGATGCCGAGTCGCTGGTACGACAAGCTGAACGCGCAACAACCAACCGAGATTTACTACTGCATTACGAAGATGGAAGCAAAATAAACCTCTATCTTTCTATAGCTCCCGTGCATTTGGGCTACGGCGCCACAGGTGATAGCGGTTATGTATTATTGCTTCGAGATATCACTCACGAAAAATCACTCGAAGAAGAGCGCGACGAATTTATTTCGGTCGTCAGCCACGAGCTACGAACGCCCATTACTATAGCTGAAGGTAATGTCAGTAATGCTCAATTTATCATCAATCGAGCTGGCGGTGACCCCGCTATCGCAGAGGCGCTCAAAGTAGCACACGAACAAATAATATTTCTTGCAGGAATGGTAAACGATCTATCTACGCTGAGTCGTGCCGAACGGGGCAAGCTCACACTAGACGTGCAGCCTATCAATACTCACCAACTCGTAGTTGATTTGACAGAGAGCTACAAAAAAGATGCCGAAGCAAAAAATCTTACCATCCGACATGACTTGAGCCCCCACCTCGAAATATTGACATCCAGCGAATTGTACGTTCGTGAAATATTGCAAAATTTTATTACGAATGCTATTAAATACTCTGAAAAAGGTAGCATCACTGTTGGCGCACGACCACAAAAAGACGGCGTTGTATTCACAGTTTCAGACACCGGCATCGGCATAAGTAAGGCCGATCAAGAACGTGTATTTGACAAATTTTTCCGTAGCGAAGACTTCCGCACTCGCTCTAATAGTGGAACTGGCCTTGGGCTTTACGTCACTATGAAGTTAACCCGCCTCATACACGCCGACATCAGTCTAGAAAGCGAGCTCAACCACGGTTCCACATTCTCCATTTTCATTCCAAACATACATTAAGCGCATTTTTGCTCCATCGCCGGATTAATGAATCTTCCACTGCCAATGCAGGGGAATTTCTTGCCCCGTCACCCTAACCATCGGTCGGAATATGAGCTATTCTGGCAACTTTGGGAGGCTTGGTTCCACGCGCATGACAGGGATGCAAACGTTACGGCCTTTCCAATTTACGGTGCCAAACTCATACCGCAACATAGACATGTGGAGCATATATATGTCAGCCGCAAACGCCAAAGGAGCACTCGCAAATGCAACTAACGGGCTGTGGAGCTTCGTTTGCACCGCAATGAGATAGTACATAACTTCCACTGTCAGGACGCAAATCAGCCAGACACTAAGAAAAGCTAAACTGTGTGGCAAAAACACACTCAGCGGTATGCTCACAAATGGCCCAACAAAAAAAATCAGTTCAAAAAGAACTGTTGCGGCAACCAATTCAAGACGTCGATGCAGCTGGGGGTAGCGAAGACGTACTGTCGTTTCGTACTGTTCGTCAAAGGTTTTTCCGCTGTGAACCTGAACATCGCCAAATGTCCTAAGGAATGTATACGCGCCACCTACAACTGACCTACGTGCAAAATGAGCTTCAGGTGAGACACTCTGAGAAACTGAAGAAAAACCGCCCAAATCTTCAAGTTGGCTCGCCCGTACGAGCCAACACGTACTTAGCACTGGAGGACGTTTGAATAACCGTCTTGGTAAACAAAGCTCCCAGTAGTAACGCATCGTTTGCAAGATCGACAGCGTCCGCTGGCCGCTTTCGGTACGAGTTGGCAGAACGCTTACCATATCTTTGCCGCGCAAAAGCATAGCTTCAACTAGAGCACGCAGGGTGCGCGACTCAAACTCCGTATCGACGCCGCAGAACAGGAGTAGTTCGCCAGATGCTTCATTGCGAAGCTGTTCATACGCGAAGTTTTTTGCAACCCAGTCATTCGGTGGCACATTTCCCTGTATGAAACGGACTCCGTCATGGGCATACCCACGGATTATTTCAGGGGTCCTGCGATCTAAAGAGCAGTCGTCTAGCACAATAATTTCAAGTTTTGGGTAGTCGTTCCTTATAAGACTATCGAGGCAACGCTGAAGCGCATCTGTTTCATC
>JBASZU010000058.1:0-8314 GCA_049661165.1 Saccharimonadales bacterium (SeqCode) | reverse complement strand
ACGCCTGACATTGTACCAAGTTGCAATCATCAAGATCGTTTCTCATCCGCGGCAGGAGCCCAAAGATGAGTTTTAGCAACCAGCATTTTGGAAAGTTGATAGAGTCGGGTCAGCCTGTGGGTGAAGTTATTGCAGTTGACCGATTCCTGATTCAGGTAAGCGGGCTGCAGCCCTCTGCGTTGCATGCCCTGGTCATGTTCGAAGATGGGAGCAAAGGGTTTATTAATCAAGTGCTCGAGGATCATGTGCTGGTGCTGCATCTCGGTGCAGAGCCGTTACGAGTCGGCATGGTGGCAGTGTTGCAGCATCAGGAGCTGGTGTGCAAAGTTGGGAAAGATTTTGTCGGTCGTGTTGTATCAGTCACTGGCGACCCGCTGGATGGCAAGGGTCCCATACCGGCCGACGCCGTCTGGCCGGTTTTCAACACCGCCCCGCCACTGTATACCCGCAAATTAGTCGAAGACCAGCTTGAAAGCGGCGTGACAGCCATTGACGCACTATTCCCGATGGTTCGTGGTCAGCGTATGGCACTACTTGGCGATAGCAAGTCTGGCAAAAGTACCGTGGTGACACAGCTTGCTATCAATCAGAAACGCACCGACCAAATTGTTGTATATTGCCTCATTGCCAAGCGGCGGAGTGATGTCGACACGCTCCTGACGCGCCTGCAAGACAATGGTGGTATGGAAAAAGCTATTGTCGTCGTAAGCACGATGTTTGAGTCACTCATTATGAGTTATATCGCGCCCTATGTTGCCTGTGCCATGGCCGAATACCTTTGGCAAAAATGCGATCAAGATACCATCATCATCTACGACGACCTGACCAGCCACGCTCATGCCTACCGCGAAGTCGCGTTGCTTTCCGGCGTGAGTCCGGGGCGGGATAGTTACCCGGGGGACATGTTCTACGCCCACTCCAGCTTGCTTGAGCGCGCCGGACGCCTTGATAGCACGGGACGTTGCCTCACGTCTATTCCGGTGGTACACGCCGCAAACGGCGACATTACTGCTTATCTGCCGACAAATATCATGTCTATCACCGACGGCCAGTGGATTCTTGATATGGATACGTTCCGTAACGGTATTCGCCCGGCACTCAATATTGGTCTCAGTGTGACGCGTGCCGGTGGTGTCGGCCACAACAAGCGCCAAAAGGATCTTGCCGCTCAAACCCTAAAAATGCTCGCAACGTATCGCCAAGCCGAAGAATTTTCTCACTTTGGTTCAGAACTTGGTCCTGAGGCAAAAAAAGCACTTGCGACAGGCAAGCGCGTCTTCGAATTGCTCACACAAGCTCCGGGAGACACATTTTCACTTATGGCGCAGCAGCTCATGCTCGATATTGTTCTGAACCTCGAAGACGGTGCCGTCCTAGACATAAATGCCCTCAAGCTCAACTCTAATGACTTTGCTAAAAAGGTCGAAAAAGATGAGGATTACCAGAATGTACACGATATGCTGGTGCACGATTGTGTGAAAAATGCGCCAAAACCTCCCGAAGGAGACAAAAAAGACTCTGAAAAATCCGATAATAAAGACGACGTATCTACCAATGTACCCGGCAACGAAAAAGACCCAGAGCCTGTTAGTCCCCAGGGGAAGCCAGCCCCCGAAACGCCGACCGTCGATTCGACCGACACCCAAGAGCCACCGCTACAGCAAGGAGATGTCGTGGCGGAACCAAAAGAGGAGCCTGTAGCCCCCGCTGAAGCTTCTCAGGAGGCCGTGGCATCGGAACCATCTGTTGTTGAGCCTCCCAAAGACGAAGCTCAAAAAGCATCAGCCAAGATCAAAGTCGATACCGAAAAATCCGAAGAACCTTCGCACCCCCTTTTCAAGAAGCTTCTGGGCTCAAAGCATCCCGCCGTAGAAGATGAAAAGCGAAAAGAACCAGATGCCGCTACGAGTGAGGAGCAAAAAGTCGACGAAATGATGTCGGTTGAACTTGAAAAGCAAAAACCCCAAATGTCATCGGGTCAAGTAATGGATGCGGTAATTCCGGAGAAAAAACCATGAATGGTCAAATACCAAACAAATTCCAATACATACATTCCAATCAGCTTCATTTGGAATTTGGAATTTGGTATTTGGTATTTGGAGCGACCAGAGGGAGCGATGCGTGAGACGTCCAAACGAAATCGCCAAAGATGAGGCAAGTATGGCGACGCTGGTTGAGTTAACTAGTGTGTTTGAGGGAATTGCCAGTATGCGAATTGCTCAAACGAAAAACCAAGTGCTTGAGTCCACAAAGTTTTTCGACGAAATCTGGAAAATATACACACAGCTGCGCGTCGATAGTTTGTTTAGTTTTGGTCGCGACAAAGACATTAGTCATACTGTGCTCGACAAAGAGCTATACATCATCATTACCGCCGAAGGCGGGTTCAGCGGTGATATCGACCAAAAACTCGTTCAGTCCATGCTAGACAGCTACGATAAAGATAAGAATGACATAATCGTTATTGGTCACCACGGTGCCATGCAGCTCTCACAGCGAGGTGTTTCTTTCAGAAAATACTATAAGCTTCCCAGCAAAGATAAAAATATCAATGTTGCGCCCATTATTAAGGAAGTACAAGAGTACAAAAAATGTAGCGTGTTCTACCAACAGTACATATCCCTTATGAACCAAGAGGTGAAACGAATTTCGCTCTCTATGGCGGTGAAGACCGCAGGTATGGCGAGCGACAAACCCGACGAGGTCATTAGTGAGGCCAACTACATTTTTGAGCCGTCGAGCTTTGCTGTTGCTTCTCACCTTGAACGATCAATGATGAAAATTGCTCTCGGACAGCTTATTCTTCAGTCCAAACTAGCTCAATATGCCTCACGGTTTCGTGCTATGAGTGCCTCTCACCAGCGAGCCGATGAAGAAAAGGCAGATCTTCACCTTGCTTATAACCGGGCTCGACGCGGTGTCAAAGACGAACGCCTAAAAGAAATCATCAATGGCATGAAAAAAAGCAAAGCAGGAGCAGCGGCATGAGCATTTTTCATTTTTCATATTTCAATTTTCAGTATCAGCAAACGAGTAGCGTTTGTAGCCTTGCCCTAAAAAGACAATCGATATTTGCGAGTTGCGAATTGAAAATTGCTAACTCCAAAGGAGGTAGCCTGTGGCAGGTATAATTGTTTCTATAAAAGATCTGGTTGTCAGGGTACAGTTTGACGCTGATACGCCAGATATCAACGAAATTTTGGCCGTTGATAACGCAAGCGGTACCCAGCTCTTGGTTGATCATTTAGAAATCGGTGGCGTTGCGTTTTGTTTGAACGTCCGTACCGACAGAAGCTTGCTAAAGGGCGACAGCGTGCGGCGTACCGGTAAGGGCATAGAAGTTCCTCTCGGTGAAGCCACGATTGGCCGAATTCTCAACGCGCTCGGGGATCCGCTGGACGGTCTAGCGGCTATAAGCCCAGACGAAGCGAAACGCAAAGATATCATGAAGCTACCTCCTCGTAGTAGCAACTTTTCGGTTGCCAAACCGGAGATACTCGAAACTGGCATCAAGGTCATCGACTTCCTGACACCTTTCGTAAAAGGACGCAAGATCGGCGTTATTGGAGGAGCGGGCGTTGGTAAAACCGTTACCACTATGGAGCTTATCAATAACACCGCTCAGGGTGGCGGAAAGAGCGATGGTAGTCTGTCATTTTTCGCCGGCATCGGAGAACGCATTCGCGAAGGACACGAGTTATGGGATACGCTACGCGAAAACGATCTGCTTAAAAACACTGTTATGTTTTTCGCTCAGATGAATGAAAACCCCGTGCAGCGGTCACTTATCGGGGTGTCGGCTACGGCTGCTGCGGAACATTTTCGTGACGAGCTGCATAAAGATATTCTGTTTTTTGCAGATAACATGTTCCGTTATATTCAGGCTCGTAACGAGCTTTCGACCATTCTAGATCAAGTGCCAAATGAAGGTGGTTACGAACCAACGGTATTCTCGGATGTGAAAGTCCTCCAGGACCGCTTAAGCTCAAATGAAAACGGTTCTATTACCTCGGTTCAGACCATTTACGTACCTGCCGATGACATCTCCGATCCGGCCGTCCAATTCATCCAGCACGAGATGGACAGCATTATTGTCTTGTCCCGTAAAGTTGCCGAGCAGGGCGTCCGTCCAGCCGTTGACTTGACGCTCACCAACTCGAGTCTGCTCACGCCGGAGATAGTTGGCGAACGACATTACCTGTTGAGCGTCCAGGTTCAGGCGCTGCTACAAAAGTACGAATCCCTAAAAGGTATCATCGCAATCATCGGCGAAAACGAACTGAGTCCTGCCGACCGTGCCGATTATGCAAAAGCTAAAAAGCTCATCACCAATTTTTCGCAAAACATGAACGTTATGACCAAACACAATGGCATTCCAGGGGATTATTTTACCCGCGAAGAAACACTCAAGAGTATCGAGGAAATCATCATTTAGGGTTGCTGCATGCCGGAAGACCAAGTAAAACCACCAGAGGAAAAAACTGCATCCCAGGCGAAACAGGGGACAGCAGAGAGTACTTCTATGTATGTGAAAGTGTATGCACCGTACAAGGTGTATTTTGAGGGTGAAGCAGAGAGTATTAGCGCGGCGAGTCAGACTGGTCCGTTCGATATTTTGCCCCGACATCACAATTTCATCACACTTCTAACAGCTTGCGATATCATCGTGCGAACCAAAGCTGGCGAAGAAAAAATTCGTATACAAGGCGGGATTATGCATGTCAAAGCCGACAGCGTTATTGTATTTCTCGATGTGTAAGTCAATCAGGGCAGTTCCAACTATTGCAATGTTCTATGGTATAGTACAGTCAGGGATAGGGTATGTACCAGCTCGATAGACAGTCACATAAACATGCAAGGCTAAAAAAACGGCTCTTATGGTTACTTGTGATTTTGCTCAGTATTTTGCTTGTGTATGGTTTGTTCCGGCTGAGGATATCTCCTAAACAAGAGATAAAGGCTTCGCCCTCTGTGAGTAAATCGTACGGTGCCAACGCGGTAAAGATGCAGACGTTTGAAAAACCGGATGTCTTGTTTCAGGCTCCTTCTGGCTGGAAAGAAGTGCCAGTTACGCAGTCGGTTTACACTCCAAAGTATATGTACATGCACAATGAACGTAGCCAGGTTCTAGAAATATTTATCGATAATCCACCGCGCGGCTTAGGTATAAATAAAGCAGTTGTGGTTAGTGGCGGGTCGAGTACAATTTCTCATGATATTGTGTCAGACAATTGTTCTACATTCACCGAAGCGAGTAAGATGGATGCACGAACAGGTCTTGCTCCTGCAAAATGGCAGGAGGTAGATTTTATCTGTGATATGGCAAACTCAACACGCGCGGTTGTCGGAACAATATCTAAGGATGGCAATAATAATTTCTCAGTTACCACAGATACAGGCAAGCACTACTCTGTTTTTGTCAAATATACAGATAGCTCAATCAACCCAAACTACTCAACTTTGTACGACATTCTCAAAAGCATGCGGTTCCGCTAGTAAACCCGTACTCCACATAAACGTCGATTTCTAAAGGGCAGGGCTCGCCCTCCCCGGTCGAAATGCCAAAACGAATTCGACATAATGAGCCCCACCCCTAAAGGTTGTGCTATCGTTTGCTGGCAACTGATGATGCTAGCAGTGGTTGTTACGTTCAAACATGGTTACGTAGACGGATATCAGGCTAATCTTAGCCCTAGATAGGCTCACAGGTGTCGTTATTCGACGATGAAGTAGTCAAAGCCAAAGCTGGCGTTTGCGGGAGGATTGTTGGCAGCGCAAATGCTGAAGTTGCTTGCTGTACGGTTGACGTAATAGCCGACGAGTGCTGCGTTAGAGCCGATTGGGGTTGCGATGACATTAGGAGTGGCATTGTATTTCTGAGTGAAATTCACAGTCAGGAAACACCCGGCGACTGGGTTAGTACCGGTGTTAATATTTATGCTCCCGGCCGTGTCAGAGCCACTCAGGGCTACTGTACCGCCGCCACCGAGTGCAGACCCGTTATCCCTGTCTGGCGTGGAACCGCCGATGACAATATGTCGCGTGAGGGTGAGGCTACCGTTCATTTGCAATGTGTTAACAGTGATTGCTGGTGCGGATATGCTGCCACCAAAGGTAGCGCCACCTGCAACGTTGATTCCCTTCTGAACGGACAGTTGACCCTGAATGCTGGTGTCGCCAGCGACGTTGAGTCCTTTGTTGACCTGAAGTTGTTCGAATATGCTATTACCAGAAACGGTAATACCGGGTACGCTCAGGCTACCTCCAACCTGTATAGCGCCGGCCACCTCTAGACTGTCACGAACGAGTACTTTACCGGCAAATACCGCATTGCTTTGCACGCTGAGGACTTGTTTGGGCTGGCCAACAGTGACGTCGCTGGTTGCAAGCTGTTTGAGAGTATCTTGGCTTAGAGATTGAGTCGGGATGGTATTTTTCTCTTGTTTTTTGCTATTAAGAAATGTGATGAGGATGATCCCGCCCGCGACCGCTAGTAAAAATATAAACAATAGCAGATAGATGTTAACCTTCTTTATAAGTCGCTGGATGAAAGAACCCTGTTGCGTACTGGCTGTAGGGGTATCGTCTATTTTGCCAGTGGAATCTGCGCTGTTTTCGAGGCTGTTATTGTCTGAGCTAGTCTCTAGCGAACTGGTACTACCAGCCGACTCAAGACTATTTCCGTCTTGATCGGCCGAATCTTTCCCATCCTGCTTCTTGTCATCTGCCATAGTATGTCTCTTGCGCTTATGCTTACTGATATCATACCGCATGAACCAGGTAAAAGGAATAATATTGTTGCTTAAGGCCTCTTGGAAAATAACTCCGCAGTCCATAACGCGCCCTTTTTGTCCCAAATAGATCAATAACCTTCGCATCGTAACAACGGTTACGATTTGTCGGCTATTGCCAATTTGAAACAAAAATCATCGCGTTCTGGATATACGGCGTATTCTGCAAGAGGTCTTTTGTTTGCATCGAAGTGCAAAATGCGAGAAAATAAGCGTGAGGATATTCTATATGCAAAGATACAAACCCAAGTTAGCCGGTATCATTAGTCTCTTTGTGGCGGCAAGTTGCTTGGCCTTCGCTGGTACGGCACTAGCGCAGCAGTCATCCTCGAGTACCTATCAGATAAATGAAGTGTTTTTCGGCACAGGTGGCGAGCTCAACTCATGCTCGGGTAGCTACTGCTCAAAACAATCGGCCGGGGAACTTACAGTTGGCAATACAAAAGGAACGGCCTATCAGGCTCAGGCTGGTTTTAATACCGATCGCACACCCTGGATAGAGGTGGCTATTGTAGGCTCACCAAGTGTTGACCTTGGTGTTCTTGATACGGCTTCCACAAAAACTGGCACCGTTCAATTCCAGGTTAAGTCATATCTAAGTAGCGGCTACGTCGTCCAGATATATGGTGCACCTCCGACAAACAGCGGTCATGCGCTGACGGCTATGACGGGAGTTGCTTCTAGTGTCGGTTCCGAACAGTTTGGTATGAATCTGGTCGCAAATACTAGCCCGTCGGTAGGCTCAAACCTTACTCATGACCCGGACTACCCTTCGCAACCATTTAGTTTTGGCGGAGTTGATGCCGCCTATGCGACCGCAAATACCTTTAAGTATGCCTCTGCTGACGTTATTGCATCTTCGGCTCAATCTTCGAGTTACACACTCTACACCATCTCGTATGTTGCAAACATTTCGCCTGTTACTCCAGGCGGTGCCTATACGACCAGTCAATCTTTAGTCGCGACAGCGACGTACTAATAACACCGCTAAAGCCCTATTCGTTGGTTAAATCAGTTTTGATCACGTTTTATGTAGGAGCACTGTGAGCCCATACGGGTATCCTGCTGTAGTGTCAATTTTCAGCTGGTTTAAAGCGTTTCAAAACGTGATGATGCAACAGAGATAAAGCCTAACGAGCATATAATATTTACAACAAATAAGATTATTTTTTACAACAAATAGACATTTTTCTTCTTTGACTCGTGTTGCATTTGCGTATTTGGCGTGATACATTGGTGATGTAAATATTAATCATACCCTTACAACAAAGGAGAATTACAATGAATATCAACTATAAGTCGCTACGACGCCCTACGGCCGCCCTGATGGCGCTGGCGCTCGTAGTTGGTAGCGCCGTACCGGTGCTGCAGCATGCATTAGTGAGTGCAGCACAGTTTTCAGATCGCTCCATCAAACTCAGCGACTCTACGCCATCAGCCACTGGTGTTCAGTATGAACTAACCTTTACGCCAGTCGCGAACGCCCAGGAGCTCATTGTTGACTTCTGTGGTGACACACCACT
>JBASZU010000057.1:0-4100 GCA_049661165.1 Saccharimonadales bacterium (SeqCode) | reverse complement strand
CTAATGCTGAATTTTACAAAAACGTAGAGAAGGGCGACTATCTGGTTATATTCCCCAAGCGCGCCATCATTTACCGTGAGTCAAACAACCAGCTCATAAACATTGCGCCCATCATCAACACCAACGGTACAACCACAGAAAACAAGGCGCCAGAAGCCAGCACGAAGACGCCAACGACCACAACCCCCACAAAAACCACCACCCGCTAGAGTTCTTCTGTTACGCCTGTCATTCCCGCGCACGCGGGAATCCATGCGTTTGTTCGGTTTTATCATCCTCAACCTTATCTCGAGCCTGATTGAAAGACATGCGCCTTTATGCTCCGTCATGCTGAACTAGTTTCAGCATCCATACGTCTCCACTATCGTCTGTGTTTTCACTAATCTTCACAGTCTCACTAAACTTTACTTCACATGGCAGTTCTCGGACTGCCAGCCAACCAAGGCTATTTTCTTCAAAAACACATGCCGGTCTCGCTCGGCACTGCGACTTCCTCTTTTGCCAGATAAGAGGAAGCGAGAAACCTCGGCCACAGCTTCAGCATCTTGGTAGTCAGTTGTTCGTTTCTGCAACCAACTCGACAACTCCTCTCAGCTAGTATGCCACCGGCATACTAGCTGCTCGTCAAACAAGTCTCGTTGCCTTTCGGAAGTTGTAGAAGCCGACAACAGTCTGGCCAGGAGCTTCCGCATGGCCAACACTAGTTGTATCGCTGGCGCGACAATTTCTATGCGGCCTGTGGCCGCATTCTTATCTCGTATCTCTTAACTCTGACCTCTCTCCTTAACTCAAACTCCCCAAACAGGTATACTGTAAGCATGAAAATCCTCTACGTGGGCGATGTTATGGCCGAAATGGGTATCCGGGCAGTTGAGAAAGTACTACCTGGTTTAGTGGGCAGTGAGGGAATAGACTTTGTGGTGGCACAGGCCGAAAACGTTACGAACGGGAAGGGGATGTCGCCAGAAGACATGGCGCGTTTGCAAGCTGCTGGTGTGCAGGCATTTTCGGGCGGGAACCATTCATTTACAGATGAGCGTTTAACTTCATTTCTCGAAGACCCGCGGCAGCCAGTGGTCGGTCCGGCCAATATGGTTGGTTGTCCTGGGCCGGGCTATAAGCTCGTCGATTCGCCCAAAGGTATAGTTCTGGTGGTGAGCATACTGGGCAGCATAGTCGGTAAGCAGGCCGAAGTAGAGACAGAAAATCCGTTGAAAAAAATCGATGAAATCCTCGCGGCTGTTCCCCGTGAATCATACGCCGTCAGCGTGGTGAACCTGCACGGCGATTTTAGTAGCGAAAAAATTGTGTTTGGCCACTATCTTGATGGCCGCGTGAGCATGGTGGTGGGTGACCACTGGCATGTGCCGACGGCGGACGCGCAAATTCTCCCCAAGGGTACAGCCCACATAACCGATGTTGGTATGTGTGGCTCGCTCGACTCTTCATTGGGCGTAACATTCGACAGCATAATACCGCGCTGGCGCGACGGCTACCAAACGCGAAATGAACTCGAGACATCCGGCCGCATGCAGTTCTGCGCCCTGCTCGCAGAAATAGATGATGCCATCGGTCGCGCTGTACACGTCCGCCACATTCGCGAGGTGTGGGAATAATGAAGCAAAAGAAAAAGGTGCATAATTCAATCCTGAAAATCCTGGGCGGAACAGGCTATTTTACTGTGTTTATGGAATGGTTTTGGATGGTGGCGCTGTATTTGCCTGCATTTTTTGAGTCAGACGCTGGTAAAACGATATTTCCGAAGTCTGAGATTCAGTCAGAACCATTTGTTGCCACTCAGGTAAGCCCTACAGAACCATCCATGCTACTAACAGTACTGGCCATCATTGCTGCCGTGACGGTGGTGATACTTGTAATATATGTAGTGCTTGCTAAGTACATTCCAACTGCAGCAAAGGTGACCACTAAAGTGGTACATGTGGCGGCTGAAAAAGCAGTGCCAGTAGTAGCCCACAAGCCGCTTGAAAAAATTCCTGCACGTAAACGAAAGCTACTCACTGAACGCGTGTTGTTTTGGGCAAAGCTGCTCGCAGCGCTGGTGCCGCTCGTGATTGTGGTTGTCACCCGTATCAGTCAGAAGACGGTCGAAGCCCAAATTGTCATACTTGGTTTTGCTTTCCTTGCCGCCGCCGCGTTCATATGTTTCCTTTTCCAAACTTGGCTCGCCCGAAAATGGCGAATGAGCGAAGACGGGCCATCTCGCTAAAGCAGATACTTCGCCCGTTACATGTATCTATACAATTATTTCCCAATCTGTTAAAATCGATCATATGGTCACGGGGAGTGGCGCAGTCCGGTAGTGTGAGACCCGCCAGCGGCGGGTCGCAAGGGAGCCCACTCTTGAAAGCTGTGCTTTCAAAGATGTGGCGACGGGGTCGCCGAAGGTGACCGCGGTTTGGTTCTACCGTATTTATAGAATAAGGACAATACGTTTACATTGTCAATTTGTCGGGGAGTGGCGCAGTCCGGTAGCGCACGCGGTTTGGGACCGCGGGGTCGCAGGTTCAAATCCTGTCTCCCCGACCACACAAAAAAGCCTATATTTGCGTAGGCTTTTTTGTATGATTTGGGAATAGGGTTTGAGGCTGTGACCCCGCGGAGCCGGGGAGTAGGTGAGAATTGCCAGTGGCAATTCGCAAGGGAGTCAACTCTCGCAAACTTGTTTGCAAAGATGTTGCGACGGGGTCGCCGAAGGTGACCAAATCCTGTCTCCCCGACCCACTAAAAACCGCATATTTCTAAATAGCATAATACAACAGATGAAAAGGGTAGGCCTTTTTCTCTAAGGCCTTTTTCTCTATGGTATTATGATGAATTATTGATAAAGTGGTATGCTTACGCAATGAGATTGAGCTCGGAGGAATCTTCAGATAGAGGAATCATTGTGGTTAAGGTTGGGACGAGTTCTTTGGTGAGACTTGAGAAGCCACTAGGGATCCCGCGGCTCGATGAAAACGCATTCAAGCGAATTGGCTCACAAATTATCCGGCTTCATGATGAGAGAGACATAGTGATTGTTACTTCAGGTGCAATTGCAGCGGGGATGAGCAAATGCAGCGAGCATAGGCGCCCTAACCCAGATACTGAAATGCTGGAGCTACAGCGGTTAGCAAGCATAGGAAATATTGACCTACTAAATGCATGGCAGAGGGCACTGAAACCCATCGTCATAGGAGGGTTGCTGCTAACTCGTCCAAATCTTCAGGAAAGGCCTAACGAGTCGAGCAGTGCAATACAGACCATTCGGGCTTTGTTGAGGCATGGCGATGTACCGGTCATAAATGAAAACGATGCCATAGCAGTCGAAGAAATAAAGTTTGGGGATAATGATACCCTCTCAGCGGTGGTCGCAGCTCAACTAAAGCATACTCGACCAGAAAGTGATGTAAAACTTGTGCTGTTGAGTGATGTCGATGGCCTATATACCGAGAGAGACAATCCTTCTAGCAGGATTTCGGTCGTTAATTGCCTTGAGGAAGTGAGGTCTCTTGCGGGAGGAGCAGGAACTTCAAACGGTACCGGTGGTATGGCTACCAAAATATCTGCGGCCGAGATTGCTATGGGTGCTGGGGTTCACATGTGGATTGCGAATGGACAGGAAGAAATGGGTATTATCGGAGCGCTGCTAGGTGATACTGGCACACACTTTGTCCCAGCCGCAATTCAGTGATATCCCGGGATAAATTATTACGCACAAACTATAGGGTTTTTCGTGGGATTATTTGTCTGGCTTATGCCTAAACTACGCTGGTGGATTACCAGCTCTTAAATTAACGCGAGCAGCAGCCCTGTCATTTATATAAAATAACTCACTTTTCGTGAGTATATTTATGGTCGGGGTGACTGGATTATCGCAAAAAGCCTTCGGCCTTTACTCTTTCCTGCGGTGCTCGATAAAACGAGCAAGTTTGTTTTATCTCCGCTCCTCGTTCACGAACCGGCTCGCCGCCTCTGCGCCAAATCACGCTAACCAACATAAAAAGCCCAGCTGAACTAGGCTTTTTATGTTGGTCGGGGTGACTGGATTTGAACCGGCGACCTCAGCGTCCCGAACGCTGCGCGCTACCAAGCTGCGCTAC
>JBASZU010000056.1:0-2115 GCA_049661165.1 Saccharimonadales bacterium (SeqCode) | reverse complement strand
CTTCTGGGGTATCTGTATCGGGTGATGAATTATAAAGGTTTTCTAAATCGCGAGCCTCCCGAGCCGCTGTGTCGCTATCTACCCCAAGATCATCATGCGTTCCTAGGGGGGAGCTATCCGCGTTGCCCGGCGCGTCGTAGTCTTGGTTTGGCGCTTTATGGTCTGTAAGGGTGGGCATGACTTTACTTACGAAAGATTATTCGTACTCCCGGGATAGAGTTGGTTTTGCAGATCTATCGTGCCCTGCGGCTGGTTCATGTCACCCTGTCTCATAGCCTGAACCTGTTGGGGGTTTGTGGTGATAAGACCCGTTTCGGTTGGGCTAGCGACAACTTGGATATGGACGTGGTTCTGGCCGGCAAAAAACAGCCCTTGTCCGACCGGGAACTGACCGAGACGCTTTTTTTCTTCCTCCGTTAACTTAAACACATCAGCCAGTACATCGACAGCGCTGCTCGATTGCTTGAGGAGGATTTGCATGCTCGCGTTCGCAACAATTGCCCGCCCCATTCGCGAACCCATGAAATCCTCTACATCTTGCGTGATAGTTGTAATACCTAGGTTGTATTTGCGTGCCCGCTTGGCAAGGCTAAAGAGGAAGTTCGCGCTGTCTTCATATTTCATGAGCTGCCAGGCCTCATCGACTATCAGGATTCGTTTTTTCATGTCGGCCTTCGTTTTGTTCCATATAAAGCTCAGCACGATATACATCGCTACCGGTCGGAGCTCATCTTCGAGGTCACGGATGTTGAAGACCACAAGGGGGTTGTTGACATTAATATTACTCTGCTGGCTAAAAATACCGGCAAATGTGCCGCTGGTATATTTTCTAAGGCGTTGTGCCAATTGCGGGCCTGTGCCGCCCATGTGCAGCAGGGTGTCGTATAGGTCGGCAATAGTAGGCGGAACAGCGTTGTGAGTAAGAGGGTCTTGGGTAATTCCCGCCTTGGCATAGGTGTCTATAAGGGCAGCATCGAGATCGGCTTCTTCCACGGGTGATAACGCAGGCATAAGAGCGCTGCTACCCCCAAGCATTTGAGATTGCGCCCCGCCCATCATCAGACGCAAGAGTCCGTGCAGGGTAATGAGATTGCTCCTAAGAGCATTATCAGCCTCCTCATTGTCAACGACTTGTGGCAAATCGAACGGATTGATCCGTGTCGTCGAGTTTAGACTCAAGCGAACGTAGGCTCCAGCAACAGCATCGCACATTCGCTCGTACTCGTTTTCTGGGTCGATTATGAATATTTCGGTGCCGAACATGAGGCTGCGCAAGGCCTCTAGTTTGACGGTAAAGCTCTTGCCGGCACCAGATTTTGCAAAGACTACAGAATTGCCATTTTCGAGGCTGAAGCGGTCAAATATGACGAGCCCGCTGTTGTGCATGTTTATGCCGTAGAGTATGCCGTTGTCCTGGCTGAGGTCAGCGCTTGTGAAGGGGAAGCTTGTACTGATTGCTCCAGTACTCATATTGCGCCGTATTTGCAGTTGATCTGTCATCTGTGGGACAACGCTATTAAGTCCCTGTTCTTGCTGGCTCGTCGCAGCTTTGCTAAAAACAAGCTGCTGACCAAGCATACTTTCAACCTTGTGGCTGACAAACTCTAGCTCGTCCATACTGCCTGCATAAATAGTGAAATATAGCCCAAATCGAAAGAAACGCTCTTCACCGACTTGCAGCTTGTCGCGTATCTCCTCGGCATCCAGGATGGCTGCTTGCTTGCCCGGGTCGCGAACGCGGCCTTTTTCGGCGTCTATCTGAAGTCCGGCTTCGAGCTGGGTCACTTTCTTGCGTAGGTTTTCTAAAACGGTTTGGCTATCGACAGGGTAGATGTAAATAGAAAGGTCTAACACCTCGTCGAGGTTTACGAGTCCACTGAGCCAGCCGGTGTATATTTGACGAGGATAACCAAAAACATAGTAGGTTCGCGCATAGCGGGTGCCAATCTGAAAATAAGTACTGAAAAACTCTATACTGCTCGGTGCAATGAAGTCCCGAAGAGCAGTAATTCCTCGCCGAAAAGCTTCATTTACCTCGGCAAGTTCGCGTGTTTGCTGTGTCTGAGCTAGCATAACAGGATCTATTGGCGGTGTTTTTTTGCCGAAAGCCATTAG
>JBASZU010000055.1:0-3443 GCA_049661165.1 Saccharimonadales bacterium (SeqCode) | reverse complement strand
GTATCCATACAAGAAGGTCGTGGCCTGCTCTTATTGTGGCCTAACTCTTTCTGGGAGTGCGAGCAGAGGCCGTGGCGGCAGTACCTACCCCGCTTATCATTGTTGTGGACGATTGGGGAAGCAAGATTCGATGCATCATTATTTTAGGGAGCGAAAGGAAAAATTTGATGCGACGATTGATGAGTTTATAAAACTAATTCGCATAAAGCCTGAGTATGAGAAAGTCCTCATAGATGCGGTTATGAAATTAAGGGATAAGCGCATAGCCGAATCGCAGCGCGATCAAAAAATCGTCAGCCTAAAAGTCAGTGAGCTGAAAATGCAGGCAGAGATGGTGGCTGAAAAGATCAAGTTTTTAAGCTCCGAAGTCACCGTGAAATATCTCGAGGAAGACCTCATGCGAATTGAATCCCAAATGAATAATCTCAAAACCGTACATACTGAAAAAAATACTCAAAACGAGCGTGGTGGCGCTGCGGTCATGGAAGCTTCAAAAACGCTCTTCGAGCGCCCAGATTTGCTCATATTGCATCAAGCTGATCCAGTTCAGCAAGCAAACTTCTTCGGACTGTTGTTTGATAAGGTGCCAAAATATAGTGACCTAGTCGCAGCACTCGACGACCAGACACTTGATATAGGCCTCAACGAGCTATTTGTATTACGAAGATCCTAACATGCCACTTTTAACGGTAACGTTGGTTGCATGATGCCAATGCGAAGCTATCGGTCGTAAAATCTATCTATACCAATAAAATGCATGAGCTGGTTAACGAGTGCTTTTGATTTTATCTTTCGCATGATTTCGGTACTGTTATTCTGCGATAAAATATTTAGTGATCCTTCATAGAGAATCGACTTATCGATAATTGCCGTCTTACGATGCAACCCCTTGGTATAGAGCACTCGAATCCCGATATGCTGTAGCCGAGAAACTGCACGATACGCCTCATTTCGCTGATATTCATCCTCAATTTCAATCGGGTCACGCGTATTGATGAGTATACTGATTCTCTTTCCACTGAGCTTTTCGAGCTCGGGCAAAATAGTTGACAGACGCCTGTTCGTAATAAACGGCGATTCAATAACAAGCTCTCGTTTGCACCGCTTGAGATCTTTCGTGAATGCAGGGTAGAAACCTTTCTCATCAAATAGCTCGGAAACATGTAGTTCCTGATAGGTTTGTCTGGCTCGAATAAGGAATTGCCGTAGCGCTAACATAGCGGCTCCTTTGCATCGTTCTGCGGCGAATCGCTCTCGTCCAATAGCTCCCTAATATTTGCAATTTCAGCTTCTTTATCGACAACAGATTCAAGGTCTTCAAAAGTTTGGAATAAGTCACTGAGCCCCAGCCATACAAAAAGACTCGGCTTCGCCCGGGTCTTTTTGTATGTTTGAGGTTTGGGGATTATAGAACGAGGTTCGGCGTATGTGAGCGCAGTGAACGGAGAAGCGACGAGACGTAGCCGAGGGAAGCGCTATCCCTCATCCCCAGCCATAAAAATATAGTCTGCCATAAGGTAAGCTCTATTTGTATATTGTCTGACCTAATTACTCAATACACAAAAAACCAGCGATACGCTGGCTTTTTTATACTTCCCAAAACTTCACATCACAACTACGGCAGATTGAGCTGTCTCGCAAGATTCATCTCAAACTGCTAGTACTTATTATATCATACATTTTTTCTATGCAATCAAACTGTTACATTTTGCCGTTGTGATTTATATAACATGAAATTTTAACCCTGTTAATCGTCAAAAAAACATGTGGTATAGTATGTTTTACGAGTAGCTTAAGCATAAAAAATGCGCCTTTTCGGCGCAACTACTTACTACTTACTACTTACTACTGCGGCGCTTCGTGGAACGGCACGTCGGCTAGCGTGGCACCGGTAGGCGGGGTATCTGGCGTAGAGACAGGCTCCGGCTGCATATCTGGGCGTAAAATACCGTTTACAATTTTATCGACCGTATCTTCGGTCATCATGGCCTTTACCGAATAACCAGAAATGCCCAGGTCACGGAGATCTTTGGGTGCCTCTGTTTCGTTGAGGTTAGAGATGACATATACCGGAATGTTCTTTCCCCAATCTGTCGACCGCATGGTCGCAAGCAATTGACCGCCAGATATATCAGGAATCATCAGGTCAAGCAGGACCAAGTCTGGAACTTCTTTTTGGATAAAATAGAGGCCAGTTATGCCATTGTAGGCCACAAAACAGGTATAGCCGAGTAGCTCTAGACGGGTTTTGTATATTTCTGCAAGCGCAGTGTTATCTTCGACAATGATGATTTTCTTGGAGTCGTTTGATGGATTCATATACTTGATTGTAGTACACCCTTGCCACATTTACTACTTTCGGAACTTCTAACATCAAACGCAACCGTTAAACTAAGCATGTAATCAGGAAAGGATTAACATGAGTCATCTAACGGCTGCGCAAAGGGGCAATATTGAAACATTGCTCCAAGAGAAGTATACAAACAAAGAGATTGGAGAGAAACTCGGTAAGCATGCAACAACTATCGGTCGGGAAATAGCCAAGGGTCGAGACGGTTCAGGTATTTACCGACCCTTCATTGCTCAGGTAGCGTATGAGACCAATCGCAAACGCTCCAAGCAGATACCCATACTTGACCATCCAGCGAATCATCGGTTAAGAAGCGCCGTAGTTGCCTGCATTGAACGAGGCTGGGATCCAGCGCAGACAGCTGGAAGAATACGGAAAGATCCAGAATGGAAAGATTTGGCAGTATTTGTCTGCGCTGAGACTATCTATGTCTGGATATACACAAGTGCCTATGCCGTTGCCGAGAAACTGTACCAGTACTTACGGTACGGCAAGAAGAAACGTACAAAACAAAAGGGCAGATCTGCTCATCGGAGCAAGATACCAAATCGGGTATCTATCCATAACCGACCGCACATTGTGGATAGTAAGAGCCGTGTTGGTGACTGGGAGGGAGATAGCGTCGTATATACCCACAAACATGCCATCAGCACCGTCAACGAGCGCATCAGTAGCCTCGTCGCCTGTACGAAGCTTACACAGAAAACAGCACTGTTGACAGCGGAAGCCGTCATTGCCAAACTACGACCGCTTGTAGCTCACACGATTACCTTTGACAATGGCTCCGAGTTTACGCAGCATGGCCTCATGACCGAAGTCCTTGGCATACAGGTGTTCTTCGCCGATCCCTACAGCTCCTGGCAACGAGGCGCCAACGAGAACAGTAACCGTCAATTGCGGACCTACTTACCAAAAAGAAGTGACATTCGGAACCTCACGCAAGAAGACCTAGATGACATAGCTTGGGAACTAAACAACAAACCCAGAAGAAGGCTAGACTGGCATACGCCACAAGAAGTTTATGATTGGCTTGTACAACACCCTGGGCAACCGTTAGACTTGAGGGAGGTTGCGTTTGGTTCTAGAATTTAGG
>JBASZU010000054.1:0-4302 GCA_049661165.1 Saccharimonadales bacterium (SeqCode) | reverse complement strand
GAATCTCATTAAGGCCCTTGGGGTTGGGATTGGCGATTCGTTTAGCCTCGATGGACTGCGCTATCACCGAGTGATTATTATGACCGATGCCGATGTAGACGGGAGTCACATCTCGACACTCTTACTTACATTTTTCTTCCGTTACATGAAAGAAGTTGTTGATGGTGGGCACATATATCTTGCCAAGCCGCCGCTATTTGAGCTGGTGAAGGCAGGGCGCAAAAACAGTGTCTTTATATACGACGAAGCCGAGCTTGAAGCCAGGCTCGACGATACAATTGCTGCTCGTAAAAAAGAAGGTATTAAGGTTAACCCAGAAGATGAGCGTTATAAGCAGGCGGGCTTTATAGAACAAAAACGCTACAAGGGTCTGGGCGAAATGGATGCCGAGCAACTGTTCGAGACAACAATGAATCCGGAAAAACGCGTGCTTGTACAGGTTAAAGTGGATGATGCCGAAAAAGCCGATGCTATTTTCAATAAGCTCATGGGTACAGAGGTAGAGCTACGTAAAAACTTCATTACGGCAAATGCAAAATTTGTGAAAGATTTGGATATATAAGATATGGATGACCAAACACTAGATAACACACCACTTGATGTCGAGGACGAAGAGCGCCTTGAGCATCGGAACGAAGTAGAAATTATACAGTCGGACCATTCACGCGTGGTCGAAGGCCGCACGGTCGAGAGTGTCATGGAAGATAGCTACCTGCGCTACTCCATGAGCGTTATCATCGACAGGGCTCTCCCAGACGTACGTGACGGTATGAAGCCGGTGCATCGCCGCATTATGTATTCTATGAACGAAGAGGGGCTTCGCAGCAGTGCACGGCACCGCAAGAGCGCAAACGTGGTTGGTGCAGTAATGGGTAAATATCACCCCCACGGTGACGCCTCTATATATGACTCTATGGTGCGCTTGGCGCAGCCCTGGTCAACGCGCTATTTGCTCGTCAACGGGCAGGGCAACTTCGGTAGTATGGACGGTGATCCGCCCGCAGCTATGCGGTATACCGAAGCCAAAATGCATCGGTTGGCCGATGAGCTTTTGGCCGACATAGACAAAGATACGGTAGATTTTCGTGATAACTATGACGGCACAACTCAAGAGCCCACCGTGCTGCCGGCTAAACTGCCAAACCTACTCCTAAACGGACAGCTTGGTATTGCTGTGGGTATGGCCACGAACATTCCGCCCCACAACCTAAGCGAAGTTATAGACGCTACGGTATATAAAATAGACCATCCCGATGCTCCACTCGACAAACTGCTCGAGTTCATTACTGGCCCTGACTTCCCGACAGGAGGTATTGTGTATGGTGCTGGCTCTATTCGCCAGGCTTACGCAACCGGTCGCGGCGGGGTAGTGGTGCGCGGTGTCGCCGAGATTATCGAAGGCGCCAAGGGCAGGCACCAGATTGTGATTAGCGAGATTCCGTACGCACTAAACAAAGAAAGTTTAGTTATCAAAATTGCCGACCTTGTGAAGGAAAAGAAAATATCAGGCATCAGCGATTTGCGCGATGAGAGTGCTCGCGGCAGCGTCCGGATTGTTATAGACCTCAAAAAGGACGCCTACCCCAAAAAGTTGCTCAATCAGTTGTATAAGCTCACCCCACTTCAGACCAGCTTCCACTACAACATGATGGCCCTTATAGACGGCATACAACCTCGAGTCCTTGGCCTCCAGGATATTCTGAGCGAACATATCAAACACAGACAGCAGGTTGTACGCCGAAGAACAGACTTTGAGCTCCGTAAGGCGAAAGACCGAGCCCATGTACTCGAAGGGCTCAAGATTGCGCTCGATAATATCGACGAAGTCATCAATACTATTCGAGCCAGTCAGACCACCGAAGAAGCTCAGGCAAATTTGATTAAAAAATTTGCACTGTCTGAAATTCAAGCCAAAGCTATCCTTGCCATGCAGCTTCGAACGCTCGCCGGCCTTGAGCGCAAGAAAATTGAAGACGAACTAGCCGAACTTATGAAACTTATTGCTGAACTTGAGGCCATTCTTGCCGACGAAAAGAAAATACTGGGCATCATAAAAGACGAGATGAAACAGCTAAAAAAGCAGTACGGAGACGAACGTCGAACGCGCGTTGTTGCAAGCGAACTTAACAAGTTGAGCGACGAAGACCTTGTACCTGACGAGCAGGTAGTTGTAACACTTACATCGGCAAACTATGTAAAACGCAGTACTTTGGCAGAATACAAACGCCAAGGTAGGGGCGGAAAAGGTCGTCGGGGTATGGCTACACGCGAGGAAGATGTCATCGAGCACGTTGTAAATGCCTCTACGCATGATTTTCTGCTGTTCTTCACAAACAAAGGTCGCGTCTTCCGCTTGAAGACGTATGAAGTGCCCGCCGCCTCCTTAAATGCGAAGGGGATAGCCATTGTTAACCTCTTGCAATTACAGCCGGAAGAAACGGTAAGCGCTGTCATAAACGTGTCGAAGACAGAAAAGGAAACAAGCGCAAATCTCATAATGTGTACTGTACGTGGCGTTGTAAAGAAAACACCGTTTGAACAGTACAAAAACGTTCGCACAACCGGGCTCATAGCCATTAACCTAGACGAAGGCGACGAGCTGAAATGGATTCGAATGACCACCGGCGACAATGAAGTCATCATAAGCACAAGCCAAGGGCAGGCTATACGCTTTCACGAGCGCGATTCCCGACCCATGGGTCGAGTAAGCCGCGGTGTGCGTGGTATACGGCTGCGTGCCGATGACCGGGTCATCGGCATGGATGTAGTGGATGAGCATAGCAGCATATTTGTGATTAGCCGCTATGGTTACGGCAAGCGCACAAAAGTTGCTCAGTTTACGCCGCATGCTCGCGGGGGCGTCGGTATTCGTTCTGCCGTGGTAAACGGTAAAACGGGTGAGTTAGTCGGTGTGAACACATTAAGTGACACAGACGAGCAGGAAGTCATAATCATAAGCCAAAACGGTCAAACCATTCGTCTTGGGCTAAAAGATATTCCTGCACTCGGTCGCGCAACGCAGGGCGTTCGCATTATGCGTCTCAATGACGGCGACCAAGTTGTATCCTTGGCCCTCGTAGAGAAGACCGAGCAACTAGATGAGGATGATGTGCTGGATGATGCGGCTGGGCAGTAGGGTTTACTAAATCCACTAATTATGATACAATATAAATTGTATGGCTGAAACTTCACCAGTTGATTTGTGTGTTGTAACTGATGTAGATCGGACTTGCTATAAAACAGGTTTTGCAAAACTGAAGTTCCTTCTGGCGGTAGAGGAAGAAGTCGGCGTTCCGACGACCGAAATATCACGCGAGGTGGATGCAAGACGCGACCAAGGCAAAACGACACAAATTACTGACTGGATTAAAGAAATCGGTGCCGCAAATCATCTAGATAATGTATTTCAACGATTTGTGGATACAACATCTCCGGAAGAAGTACTTTACGAAGATTTCCCGCCGTTCCTGCATGCAGTTGAAGAGTCTGATGTTGCTGTGGCGGTGCTTTTGACAATGGGGCCCACGCTTCACCAAGAAGCAAAAATCTGTACTATGGGCATACAGAGTCGTTTACCGTATGTGATAGTTAATCCAGAAACCACCCTTCGGGCTGATGTTAAAGATTGGCAGGTTCGTTCCTGGCGTCATGCGGATAGTGGACTAATATATCCTCCACAGGCCCACCCAATATTATGGGGTGGAGCAGTCGCAGTAGCACCTCCGGCTCGAAATGCCATAATGGTTGAAGATAAATATCAGGCATTTGGCACCGGGAGTTCACGTCCTGAGCCTAATAATGCTCCTGGTATTGGGGGGTTTTGGATTGATAGGCCTGAGGAGAGAAAGAGAAGCCTTTCTCAAGCCGAAAGAGATATGCTACCGGAATCCATTGTATATGCTGAGGGGCTAAACGCTGTAACGGCGATGATTAGAGACCTTCATGCGCACGAGGGTCATCCTATGTTTCGACAATTTACCACAAAATAAATGTGTTGTGGTGAATACTACAAAATAGGGCAAATATATCCTTGACTTGTAGCGTTTCGACCTATACAATAGGCAGCTAGTGCTTTTGAGGTCTCTATTTAGTGTCTCTCAATCTTGTTCATTAAAAATTGAATAGTGCAACGTCCCCTTTTTACGAGGGGGACAATCAACGTCAGTTCACATTTCCGGCTTTTGCCGGAGTGAATTGTTTTAGAAATTTCGAATCATAGATTCATGAAAGTAAGTCAGATTCAATCTGGCGCTAAGACAAATTCTTTTTTGAAGAGTTTGATCCTGGCTCAGGATGAACGCT
>JBASZU010000053.1:0-10277 GCA_049661165.1 Saccharimonadales bacterium (SeqCode) | reverse complement strand
GTTTGCAAGAACAATGAATGCTAAGTTGTACTAGTAACCTTATTGAGTACGAACTTCACGATAAACTGCGCAAGCGCCACTACGATAAGACCGATGAGGGCGTAGATGATGGTGTTTTTTGCGCTTGTAATCTTGCCACTGTCTCCGCCCGAAGTAATGTAACGCAGGCCGCCCCAGATAATCATGATTACCGCAATAACCCCAACGAGGACAGAGAAAATATTTACGATAGTCGAGATGATGTTGTTCAGCTTGTCAGCACCCTCAGTCGTTGTTGTCTCGCATGTCCCGGTGCCATTTACGCTCAGCGTGTCAACTGAACTACACAGTTTGTTTTGCAGATCAGTCGCTTGTGCGGACGCCCCAGCTGGCGACGCCATCACCGGTACAAGTGCCAACAAGAACAGACCTGCGACAGTCGCGAGCTTAGTTCGTATTTGTGTAATCATAATTATATGTATCCTTTCTTTGCTAGTTCTTGTCTTATTTTATAGCACTCATGGTTTGTAATAGCAAGCATCCACTATGGGTTCACACAGGTGTTTGTCTTGGTGTCTAGCACCTCAGGGGCAGTACATGTTACGGTAGTTTTGCTGGTGGCGGTAGATTTGTTGAGCACAAATTTCACGATAAACTGAGACAGAGCCACCACTACTAACCCTACGATTGCGTATACTAGCGTATTCTTTGCGCTGGTTACTTTCGAGGCATCCCCACCAGATGTGATGTACTTAAAGCCACCGGTAATGATCATGATGACGGCAACTATCGCGACAACGACGGTAAATATATTGAGGATTGTTTTAATTACTGAATCAACATTGGCGGCACCATGTCCGTTTTGGGCACAGTCAGTACCGCTACCAATAGCATCGCATATTTCTGCCTGATTGGCTCCGACTGCTAAAACAGCTGGACTAGCTACAAACAGCCCGCATGCGAACAACAAAGAGGCAACCATACCGATAATAATGTTTGTGTGGAATAGTTTCATTTTAATTAATCCTGTTTACAACGAATGTTATGATGGTCTGAGCAAGCACGATTATCACCAGCCCCACGACAGCTCCAATGAGAGTTTGTTTTGCAGCTGCAGTCTTCTGTGTATCACCGCCCGAAGTAATGTACTTGAAGCCGCTTACAATTATCATGATGACTGCGGCTACGCCAGAGACAACCGCCATTATCATAGATATTTTATACAGCGTGCCGTCTGTGCCTTTGAGAGGGTTCACTTTGGTACGGCTCTGGCATGTCGGCGAATCTTTTGCAACCACTGGGTCTGAGCACGGGTCTGCGAGAACATCTGTCTGTGCAAAGGCCGGCATGGGCATGGCAAACGTGAAAAACAAACACAACACAGCGCCAAACCGTACGAGACTACGCATCAGCTGATGCCTTTCAACACAAATGTCACTATCGAAAACGCCGCAAGTGCCACAACAAGCCCAATAACAGCGTAGAGAATGGCTTTTTTGGCTTGAGCTGTTTTTGCAGGGTCACCCCCGGCTACAATGTACCTAAAGCCGCTTATGACAATAATGAGCAAGGCTATGGAACCGAGCGTTCCAAATATTACCGGCAATACAATGTCTATAGCCGCATTTCCAGCGTCACCCTCGCCGCCCGGTTTTGGCAACGGGGACAGGTCAAGACCGTCTGCGGCAATAATAGAAATTAAGTATGAAGTTATATGCATCATGACCCAGTAAGTTTATTCCCTATAAACGATACCACCCCCGCGGCAACTATAGCTATAGCCAGGCCAATTAGAGCATTGATAATACTTTCTTTTGCCTGTTTTGCGCGATCTGGCTCTCCCTGGCTTGTAATATATTTAGCGCCACCGACAATCACAAATGCTACCGCGACCAACCCAGCTAAACGCAGCAGGTCGTCTGCTATCACTAGCAAAACGGCAGGCAAGTGGCTTTTGTTGCTTCCAGTGGCGCTACCGTCTGGCAGCAAGTGGAAACCAACTACCTGGCAATTCTCATCGAACATATTTATCTCTGCTCCTGTAGAGTCGGTGCCCTTTTCCGGCAAATAGGCAAACCACGGCTTCAGCCCCAGGAAAGAGTGCGCACATGATTTCGCATTGGCCGGTCCGTCTACCGGCTTGCCGTTGAGACCCCCGGGCGATAGAAACTGAAGAACCGAAAACAAAAATATATAGCCAACCAATGCATATATAGCCTTTGTAATCATTTTTTTACCTGCCTCAGCTTTTTGCGGGTCTCCAGCAGAACCTGAATAGCGTATACCGCCCGCTATTATTGCTATCACCACTGTTATACCAACCACAAAACTGAGGAGCCGTACTGTGGGATTGATGTATTTGGCCGTCAGACAATTCATGGGTGTCTTATCATTCACATACCTGGGGCAACAGCTGTGACTATCTCCGCCCGGATTCTGTGGATCATCGGGAATGTTTACTTCCGTATCGGGGCACTGCACCTGATATGCACTGGCCGATGGTTGTGAGGCAAACCCAAAGCACATCGTCGCGACAAAGAGGGTAATGAGGAATAGTTTCAAATAGCGCATCATTTTTTATAACTATAACCGGGCTCAGGCATTTATACAAGTCGCTAGATTTGAGGTGAGAGCGCAATTTCACACTGGCACTCCACATAACTTTCGTGTTTAATACATACCATAAACGCTATGAAAACACATGCTGTTCGCATACCCCTTATCGTACTCTTTTTGCTCGTACTCGTCGGCAGCCTGGTTCCTATAGCCCAGTTTTTACCAGGCCACGCCTCAGCGGACTACCTTTCGGACGCCCGTAAACAGGAAACGCTGTACGAATATGGCCAGGAGGTGAAAGAATGCATAAAAGTTGACGGCTCCGGCCTGCACACCGAACAGGTTAAGCTCACGGGTACACCCAGTACAAGCAATTGGATAAACGGAAATTTTGGCCTTTCGGGCAGCATATCTACGCCTCTAACCCTTGATAAGGGTAGTTCAAAATGGTGCGGTGATGTACTCACAACAGCGCTTGCGGCGTTTGGATACACCGCATCTACATATAATGATTTTTTTACCGCTCTTGGATACTCTTGTACGGCAATCGAGTGTACTCTTACGCAGCGCCAAGAAGAAATACCAGCAAAATTTAATAAGTTATTGGCTGATCGGAAAATCCCTGTTGTGCGCGATGATGCCATGACTTATGTGCAACTCCTACAAGGCATGCAGCTGTACTGCTCTCTGGCAGCCCTACCCAGTCCAAGCCCTGCCGAACAGGCCTCTGGCGAGGCAAATCAGAATGGCTACATTATGGTGTACACCACCTCAACGAGCACCGGAGCCCTGTCATCTGCAAAAACATACTATAAATACGATGTTGCCGCCTTAGGCGAGAATGACTGCATAAATTACGCCGAAAATCTTCGGAATAGCTCAAAGTCCGTTACAGATGCCATAGTAGCTACATTTACAAAACAGTCGACCCAAATTGAAAAAGATGCGGTGAGGGCGGCTGTTTGCGGGTCGGCACCCGTGGGAGACCTTCCCCTGGCGCGCTATGCTGACTGCATCACCAAAGTCGATGCCGCGTACGACAAGTGTTTAGCCCAGGCGGGGACGGCCGGGGCATATTATACTCAGACAAAAGAACAGTATACTGCCGCCCTTGCGGCCTGCATATCAGCAGAAACCGGAGCTTCTGTCGACACCATAAAAACCGCCCTCGCCCAAGCTGCAACCAAAATAACCGACCTTGCGGGCGGCTTAACCACAACCACACCGGACGCAAGTGCTACAGGAGACAACTGCCCGCTACCGCCAGGTACTTCGTTGCGGTGGCTTGGTTGTGCGGTTTTTGACGGACTAAAGGGCGTGGCGAACAGCCTTGCGAACACTCTAAACTCACTTCTTTACACTCCCGCATCAATATTCGACGAACCCTCCGCACAAAAAGCCGCAACCACCTTTAGGAATATTGGTATCGCCCTAGTTGTCATTGCCGGCCTGTTCATGATTATCGCCGAGGCGAGCGGATGGCAAATAGTAGATGCGTACACTATACGCAAGCTCATGCCTCGGCTCGCCATTGTCCTCATAGGCATGGCTTTGGCATGGCCCATCATGCGCCTCATAGTCACCCTCACAAACGATTTGGGCGCCATAATCCACTCTGTGTTTCTACAGCTTGCCGGCGATGCAGAAGCCATTGGCGCCCCCGAAGGTATGGGGAGTTCTATGACTAAAATGTTGCTTTGGATTACCGTAGGCGGCGGGGCGGCGGGGTACCTGTTTATATCATTGGGTGTGTTGGGTATGCTTTCACTGTTTGGTACCGTAGTGCTCGCCTTGCTCATCGGCTTGTTTGTGCTTGGCATACGGCAGTTGGTTGTTTTGATGTGTATTATCCTCGCACCGCTGGCTCTAGCTGCATATGTACTTCCAGGCACGCAGAAACTATGGAAATTTTGGAAAAATACGTTTATCACAACACTGTTGATGTATCCGCTGATTATGGGTTTTATTGGGGCAGGAAAAGCTATGTCATTCCTGCTTGGAGCAACAAAAGCAGGCTCTACCGATAACGTAATGCAAATCCTGGTTCTTATTGTTTACTTTGCGCCTTACTTCATGCTACCTTTCGCATTCAAGATGGCGGGCGGACTGATGAGTACCATATTCTCACTAGCAAACGATAAAAACCGCGGGCTGTTCGACCGGATGAAAAAAGGACGTGCTGAAATTCGAAAAGGACGAAAGCATCGAGCAGATGAAGGCCATTTGTTTAACGAAAATAATCCTTTTATTAAGGCCACCGGACTAAACCACATGGCAAATATGTGGGGCGATCCAAAGAATACACTAGCGCATAGCGCACGGCGTGTACCTGGCTTCCGTACCGCAGGAGCAAATGCCGCCTCTCTTGTAGAAGCAAAACGCCTGGCACATAGCCGTAAAGCAGTGGAGGAAATGAATGGCAATGGTGCAAACTCTGAGTTTTGGCGGGCTATAAGTGGCTCTTATGACACCGATCAAAAGTTTGGCGGCTACAGTGATGCCGTGAGGGCACGTATCGCCGAAGATCGAGCAGCGGGCAGACTTTCTATGGGAAGACCGCGGACGCTCGCAGATTTTCAAAGAATGGCTGATATTCTTGAAACTACCGATGGAGCGTCACCGAATGAAAAACTCGGCGGTCAGGTACTACGCGCCCAAGCCGGCCGACTCGCCTCTATGTACAAAGATCCCGAAATAGGCAAAGCGCACCTATTGTCTGCCGCTGTTATGGGCATGGCATCGCACGGTTACATAGACGGCAATGACCTTCAGACCGTCGGAAACAATCTGGTTTCGGAAGGCATGGATCAGGGAGCTGCGACTGCCGTTCTCGCCCAAGCCCAAACCATAGGCGGAGGCTCGCGACCAGACATTAAGCTTGGGTACGGTGTCACATACGACCCCGAGCGAGGCTATGTAGATGGTATGAAAGATACCGAACGAGCAGATGCACTTATGAAGAGCATGAAAGGTCCAGAGCTCGCGGCAGCCAAACCGCAAACGCTTGAAAAACTGGAAGGACATATCCGTAGAAAATTAGAGTCTGAAGATCCGAATGAAGTCAAGGCTATGCGCAACCAACTGTTCAGCTGGGCTTCGCGATACAGTGGTGCCGGCCAAGAGTTTATGACCAAGGCCTTAAACTTGATTGACGACACTGGACTTCGTGCAGAATTCGACCGAATGGAGATGACGAGCGTCGACGAGTCAAGGCGCCAGGGCGGACCACCCGGTTCAATCCCCGGGCAGGGAACCTTGCCTGGACTCGAGGGTCTTGGCGGCGGCGGATCAGGACACTAAACCGTTCGGCCTCTTAATCTACTCCTACAAGCAGTAAATAGGCTCATGTTCTTGTAGTAGCCTTAGCATTTGTGCATACAGGTGTACTACTTGCAAAAATATGTTTTTATGATTGACAAAAGGCTTGTGTTTTGCTATAGTTACATTTGTCATCCATAAATAAGTAAAGCACCATGGCACACTATCACTTTCCCTCCCCGCAACCAAAGACCCCCGAGAACAGCATAGAACAGCGTGATATTTCAGAGCTTGCGCGCCTTACTGAAACACCGGGCTTTATTCCTAGTACTGCGGTCTTTGACAGCCTACGTCTTACTACTGGTCAGCTTGCAACAAATTTTGATGAAGGTGGAAGCAGGGGAAAAGGCGCATTTCTAGACGATAAAGATAAATCGGTTCCAGACAAAGATGCCGAAACTATTTTTACGGCCAGCCAGTACCGCACATGGGAGCTCGATGATGATACAAGGATTAAGTACCGGGAAGCTCTGGACTCGGTACGGGAACCGGGCGATGTCGCAACGCAACCCAAGGCGGTAAAAGACCTGTATGCCCGCATTGTTGTTGGAAACGTAGCACTCGGTAACATCTCTGAAGTTATAGAGTCGTTCCGTAGCGCACTCGTAAAGTCTTTGGTCCTTCATGAACATATTCAGGAACAAAAGCAGAAGGATAGGGTAGTGCGCGTCTGGGAAAGAAAAGGCGCGAACATTGCCCATAACCACCTTATTATGGAAGCGCCGGAGTTATTTGACCGCGTTGATGAGGACGGTTCTGGTAACTATGTCTGTTACCAAACGGTAACTCGACCTGACGGATCCTTAGGCGAAAAAAGGCTTTCTCAGATCGAGGCAGAATACCTCGTCAAATATAGGAGGGAGCTGCTTGAACTGAGGCGAATGGACGAACTTGATCGTCGCGCGGAAAAGATTAAGCGAGACTATGAGAACCACGTATTGCACATGCAGAATTACCGTATGTGGGTAACGGGGGGCCATGACCCCGACGTAAGAACCTGGGCAAGCTTGCCAAAAGAGCTGAGAAAGGGTGATTGGAGAGGTAGTGATTTTGACAAACCGTTTACCTATACAGATAGTTCCGGACAAACCCTAACGACTACACTACGGCAAGCTTCGCGTCCATGGAATTCAGATGCATTAGAAGCTGGAGACGCAGTAAAAATTGCGACAAATCTTACGGAATGGTCCGCAATTCCCAGCATCTTCCGCGGGCTAAGCACTATACTCCGCATCCCAAAAACTGCAGTTCAAAACGCTGAAAAGCAAACGGCTTTTATCGAAGCGGCCGACAAAAAGCGGTCGATAGAGCAACAATTAAAAGAAATCCGAAAAATTTATGAGATTTCTGGGACAAAGAGTAAACCCCTCGGCTCGTATAATTTCGACGAGCTGGAACAGTCATTTGAGGCACTGCGAACCATAGACATAGATGCCTGGGTTGCAGAAAAGAAACGATGGTTTCTCCGCTACGCCCCGCAGGAGAAGACCGCACAACAAGAACGCGAGCGGGCAAGACAAGTCATTCAGGCGCAGATATCTGGACAAAATCCTTTTGCTGGTTATATAGGGGGCGGGCTTTCCCCCTACGTTAGCGCCGCTTCGATAATACAGAAGGATATTGCTGCTTTATCTGACCCGTACCAAAAATATCTTCGCAGCCAGTATTATATGGATGCTGATGATGACCCGAAGCTGTTAGGCAAACCAAAAACCGTTAACAAACTCAAGGGCGCTTTGAGTAACGCTCGAAGCTAGGCTAGGTGGCTATCGGCAGCTTGAAAGTTCGTCCTTGGGCTAGAGTGGGCTAGAGGTGGCTAGAGGACTGGGTGGCTAGAGGGTGGCTAGAGGACTGTCCTCTAACAGATGTGTTTTTGTGAATAGGGGCTAGAGGGCTAGAGGACTGTCCTCTAACAGATTGTGTTTTTGTGAATAGTAGTATATTTTAGAGATATGCCATCTCGTAATACAATAAAGATTGACGTCCCCGACTCTTACTATCACATCTATGCGCGCGGGGCTAGCAAGCAGCCCATCTTTCTCGATGACAGTGATTACGCCTACTTTATCGGTCTTTTCGAACGCTACCTGGAGCCTGGGCTCAAGCTGAGCCCCACGAAAGTCGCCTATCCCAACTTTGCAAATGCAGTCCAATTACTCGCGTTCTGCCTGATGGGAAATCATTTTCACCTCCTAGTCCATCAGTCCGAGAGGGGAAGTATGACGGGTTATATGCGCTGCGTCATGACAAGCTACAGCCGCTATTTCAATCACAAATACAAACGCACAGGATCACTCTTTGAGAGCCGGTACAAGGCTTCTCGCATAGACAATGACATTTATCTGCAACATATAAGCCGCTATATACACCTCAATCCGCGCTTTTGGAAACGCTACCAATATTCGAGCTACCGTTCATATATAGATCCGAAACTTCGAGCAACTATGCCTTGGCTCAGCCCCGAAAAGATCATCGATCTATTTGACACACCGCTAGCTTATGCTGATTTTGTAGCTGACTACGAAGACGTGAAGGCGATGTTCGAAGAAGTAAAATACGACCTTGCCGACCAATAAAAATACAAAT
Organism: Saccharimonadales bacterium (SeqCode); assembly: GCA_049661165.1. GTDB lineage: Bacteria > Patescibacteriota > Saccharimonadia > Saccharimonadales > UBA4665 > JAGXIT01. Next base: position 1,838 of record JBASZU010000053.1, on the reverse strand, counting down.
CACAAATTACTTCTCCGTTAGAGGACAGTCCTCTAGAAAAATAGTTTTGGTTATAATGAATGTATGGCGACGTATAAGGTAATCCAGGATATTGAGGCCGAAGATAAAATCGTCGGGTCACTAACTCTTTGGCAGTTTATTTACGCTGGTATAACGGCATTACTATTGTATTTATCCTTCTTCGCGGTATCGAAGGGGGTGGCATTTTTGCTCATATTTTTCTTGCCGCCCGCACTATTTACCGGATTTCTAGCTATTCCCTGGCATGGCGACCAACCCACCGAGGTGTGGGCTCTTGCAAAGCTTAGGTTTTTCCTAAAGCCCCGGAAACGAATCTGGGATCAAAGCGGAGCAAAAGAACTCGTCACAATTACTGTACCAAAGAGAGTTGAGCGCCACCTTACCGATGGCCTGAGCCAGACTGAAGTTCGTAGCCGATTGCATGCTCTCGCAAACACTATTGATAGCCGCGGTTGGGCAGTAAAAAACGTGAATGTAAATGTCGCAGCAGTTGCGGCATCATACGTAAGCTCTGACAGACTAGTCGACGCGTCAATGCTGCCCCAAGAAGTCAGCGGCCTCGACATACAGGCGGCTGACGATATGCTGGACGCCAGCGCAAACCCGGTTGCCCAACATTTCGACAACATGATAACTACCGCCGCGACAACACAACGACAGCAGCTCATGCAGCAGCTCAAAGCCCCTGCTCAGCAGAGCCAGGCCGCTCCGCCCGACGACTACTGGTTTATGCACCAAACTACCCCAGTAGCTGGCCAGGCAACCTTCGCAGCGGCTGCAGTCGTTTCGCCGGGATCAACAACTGCATCCGAACCGCCCACCGTTCCGCAAGCGGCCATTCCTACAGAGGATGAGGTGGCGCTGGTTGAAAAAATAAAAGCCGAAAACCATAGTCAAACCACTGAGAATGACCACCTAAAGCACATAAAAACCCCGGCCGAAATCGCCGCAGAAGAACGCGTAGCTGCCCAAAAAAAGGCTGCCGAAGCAGCGGAAAAACAGGTCGCAGAACGGCAAAAAGCACAAGTGACTTCAGAGGCTCAGGCTGCTATAATGAACTTAGCACGTAACGATGATCAGGACATCGCAACGCTGGCTCGGCGCGCCCAGAAAGAAACCAATGCTGACAGCGACGAGGTGGTGATCTCACTGCGATAACCCCGTAATAATACGACGAGGCGCATAGCGAGGCTCATGAACCCAAATCAGCAACCATACCCACCACAAATGTCCCCCCAGGCGCCTCAGAGCTACGCCGGCAGCATCGGCCAGCCGGTTACGACGCCGTCCATTACGCCTCAGGGGGGAGTAGTACCCCCCCACAGCAACCCGAACAGCACCCAGAACACACTGCAAATAGCCGAGATTCGTGATGGGATAGTAATAATGAACGACGGCAGCTACCGAGCTGTTGTCATGGTAAAAAGTATCAACTTCGACCTCATGAGTCCCCAAGAACAAGAGAGTACAGAGTACGCCTATCAGGGATTCCTCAACTCTCTCTACTTCGATATCCAAATTTTTGTGCGTTCGCAAAAGGTAGACTTGCAGCCCTATATCCAAAAGCTCGATAAAATCAGAACCGAGCACGATAACATGCTCTTAGCCCTGCTCATGGACGACTATATTGGGTACATAGATCAACTAGCGATGCAGACGAATATTATGGACAAAAAGTTTTACGTTGTCGTCCCGTACAGTGCAGTTATGAGCACTCAAAAAGCCATGACCCAAAGCAAGAACTTCTTCAGTGGGCTTATAGAGCTTTTCAACAAGACAGAGAATCACGTCGTCATTAATGAGCCCGATCTTATCAA
>JBASZU010000052.1:0-4017 GCA_049661165.1 Saccharimonadales bacterium (SeqCode) | reverse complement strand
CATCACTTAAGCCCGTATATTTCTTAGTGTGCTCAGTTTTATGAGTACGCCGATTTGCTTGATCCATGAAGCCATTGTAGCTGCTGGGATCTTATACTCGGCGTCCTAGTATATTCCTTACTTTTTGACTTTTGAGCGTTATTCGGCCGTACCGATCATGGGTGTTCCATTGGACAAACCAATCGAACAGCTTGTCCAGCCAGTTCCCGAGCTTGAGCGGCTTATGGACCAGTATGGTGTTGAGCCTGAGCTTTTGCCAGAGGGTCTCACCGATATCACGCCGTATTATTGGCGGGATTCCAGCACAGCCATGTCGACGTACGCTCTTGAGCACGATCCAGGATTGGGGTTGGCGGTCGTTCATATTATGCCAAAACAGATCGGAACAGTCGTCGTAGAGTCAAGCATCGGACAAAAAGGCGCCTCCTTCATAGCAACGGAACGCCGTTCTGTTAGGCTGCCAAATGATACCACCGCGAAAATGATAGTGGGCGGGAGCCCGCGCTGGCCGGGGAAACTGTGTCTGCACGAACTTATCGTATATAAGGAAGACGAGCTTTGAGGTACCCGGAAGACGTCGGAAGGGCAGTTGCCCCGTATGACACAGACGAGCCAGATAGGGGAACGGCCATGGCAGCGTGGGAGCCAGCGGAGAATGGACTAGCCACTAATTTTACTGGGGTGCATTTAGGTGCTCGAATTGGCAGAGACGGCTGGAATGCTGGGTATAAAGACACGCATGAACAGTTGGTCCCCGATGCGGCACTGCGGTTTGGGGTCGGACAATCCTCCGTCGGTTTTACGTATGTATATGCCATTGGGTGTGAGGGGTACACTGTTGAATCTCTCAATCCCGATGCTTCAAGCCCGCGCAGTCTCTGGCGAAGTGCTTCATCTCATACAGATGAAGTAACAGTGGATTCCGACTGGGGAAAATTCGGTACCCTCGAACCTGGTGTGTCTATTAAGGAAATTAACTTCGGTAATCCAGGAGTGCGCTCTGGCATAGTGCGGGTAACTGCCCCGGACGGAGCACAACGCTTTTACCTTATGGCTGCTGATTTTCGTGGGGAACCAGACGATTGGCGAGTGCATGGGTTAATAAGCGAAATCAAACCGAATGAAGCCTTGCTACAAACCATCACTCCCCAGCCGCTGGGTGCTGCTGCCGTGCAGGCAACCATATCGCACGAGTTAGTACCCGTTTCGGGTGTCGGCAGGCAGCTTATCGATGACCTCAGTCTGGCATTTGCCCATGAAACAAGCAAGGTCGATATTCTGCACGCTCCAGAAGATGAAGCCAAGGCGGCCGCGATGTTCGCCGGCCTGACGGCCGAGCTACTGCTGGAAATCGCCCGACATTCCGCAGACCTACTTATCGGACAAGAACGGGCCATAGATGAACTTGGCCGCCGGGCTCGGCTTGTGACGAACGCCCCATTAGTTGAAAAAGGCTACCTGCACTCGTTCGGGACAGACCAGGAAAACTTCACCCGGTATTTTGAGGGGGTGAAAGGTGCTATATACGGCCGCCGGATAAATGGCGAATCCGCTCACAATTTCACTTTTTTCACCAATCAAGCATTCTCTATTCTGCATGCCTGTTTTTCATCTGGCCAGGGTCTGGCGCTGCCTTCAGACAATAAGCTCTTGAGCATGCTTGAAACGGTCATCATGCGCGACCAAGATAAAACTGCCGCTATACTGGCCGAACGAAAACGTACGCTCGCAGGCACCTTGCTAGACCCTGAGTCTAGCGCAGAAACCAGTCATGTCGTCGCACTGCCCGGGCAGAATGTGGTGATCAATCTACAGGATATGACGCCGCTGCTACGCAAAGACCAAACACGCGCAGCGTTTCATGGCAACCCAATACGCAGAGGCGGGTACGAAGAAAGCTTGTCATGGTCGGTACCGGTTATCGCCTTCCTCACTATCGGGCGCAAACGATATGCTCTAACTGACAGCGGTACTCAGAGTCAGGTCACTGGCAGGCATAAGGACGTACGAACCTTTACTCTGATGCAACTAACTGGTGAACCGGAAGACCTGCGCCGTGGCCAGCACGTCACGCGAAGAGAGTACACCTTCGGGGACACGTATAGCGAACCCATGCCGGTTGTATTTGATTCTGCGAAAGCAGGGGACAAAGGCCACCCCGCAGACATAGGGGCGAAAGTAACCATGCATTACAGTGAGCTTGATCAGACACTCACGCTTCGAACAGACTATGTCGGCGTCGGCGTGACGACTGCACCAGGCGAAGTTACGTTGAAGCCATGGCAAGCCGATGACCGCGAGTCACTTGATTTTCAACGGAAGCTCATTAAATGGCAAAATGCCGTGCTCAGTGTAGAGCGACAGACAGCTCGGCTGCGTGAAAACTTAGAACGATATATTGTCCGTGATGGTGATCCGGTCAAGACCGCACAACATCAAGCTGAGATTGATGAGATTGTCGCGCGTGGCCCAGAGCGGAGCTGGACGTACAATGGAAGCCGTGGTGACAGATGGGGGCGGAGCCAAGCATACCATGTGACGGTCGATGGGGAGGGTAATATATGGGGCGAGTACTTACCGGTCAATAATCCGCACGAGATAGGTATCACCGGCAAGCCGCATCGCCCCGGCAAGTACATTATTTATGCTAATCCTCGATTGAATCGCGGGCGTTAGTAGCCCTCGTCCTGGGCTTGAAACAGCTCACTACAATTCAAGCAGGGCTGAAGACATCAGCTGTTTATCAAACGATCTTTTCCCAGGGCAAGTCGGCTTTGCCAAAATGGCCGTAGGCGCTGGTTGCGCTGTAAATGGGACGGCGAAGGTCGAGCCGCTCGATGATTCCGCGTACACTGGTGTCGATGAGCTTGTCTTTGAATGCGTATAGTTCAGCTTCACTCACCGTGGCGGTACCAAAGGTATCAATGGTTTGCATGAGTGGTTTCGGTTGGCCAATGACGTAGGCAAGGCCAACTTCACACTTGGTAGCAAGCCCTTTCGCCACAATGTTTTTAGCTATAAACCGTGCTGCGTAAGCGCCGCTGCGGTCAACCTTGCTTGGGTCTTTGCCACTAAATGCGCCGCCGCCGACTCGGGCGTAGCCGCCGTACGTGTCGACAACAATCTTGCGCCCCGTAAGGCCGGCATCACTTTCCGGACCAGGAATGTGCCAGAGCCCTGTACCATTTACGACAATGTTGTGTTCGGCGGGCAGCTTAAATCCGTAGTGCCGTAAAATGGGGTGAAAAACATGTTCAATCACATCTGTTCGCACTTGATCCGCGGTGAAATCTTCGTCATGAGCGACTGCGGCAACCAGCTTTTCAACCGCAACAGGCGTGCCGTCTTCGTCGTAGCGAACGGTCACCTGTGCCTTGCCATCTGGGCGTAGCCACTTGAGCACCCCAGTTTCGCGGCACTCGTCAATCCGGCGGGTAAGCGCATGTGCCATGGCAATCGGCAGCGGCATGAGCTCGGGCGTTTCGTTGCAGGCAAAGCCAAACATCATGCCTTGGTCGCCCGCGCCGTCCACATCGACGCCCATGGCAATCTCGGGCGATTGTTGGTGCAAGAAGTTTGTAAAATGCGACTCGGTTGCAGAAAAATTCCACTTCGGGTTGGTGTAGCCAAGCTGTTTGATTTTGCCGCGGACTACTTTTTCAAAATCTACTACCGCACTTGTTTTAATTTCTCCAAATAGGCTAATTTGGTTGGCGCCGACGACGGTTTCTATACCAGTACGCGCCTGCCGGTCAAGCTTCAATATAGCGTCCACCAGCGCATCGCTCACGGCATCAGCCATTTTGTCTGGGTGCCCGGCACACACCGACTCACTGGTGAATAGCGTAGCGTCCCCTATGGTATTGCTTGTCATAAAAAATCCTTTCCGAGCAGGAAAGGAGTGGTTACTACCATATCTTTCCCGCTATTACGTTGGTAACAGAGGCTAGATGAAGCACCGTTCTACTGAAAGCAGATGGTTGCCGACGGGTCACCGCGCTAGAACGCTCGCCGTAC
>JBASZU010000051.1:0-27083 GCA_049661165.1 Saccharimonadales bacterium (SeqCode) | reverse complement strand
GTCCCTAGCTACCTCGCGCGAGAAGATGAAACCCTAGAGCTACTCACACCGGAGAAATTAATTGCCGGCATGAATGAGGTCGTCCAAGCAAACGCTGAACCAGCTGCCCTCGAAGACAACCTCAAGCAACGACTGCAAACTCACCTCGACAGCGGCGATACCGTCCTGTGCCTGTCCGCTGGCGGGGGCGGCAGCCTAGACGAATGGCTCAGACGGGAGTTTCGGTCGTGAAACTAATGCAACTCAACGCCTGGATGGGACGGTTAACGCGACAGTTACTCCCTGTGATAGAGCGAGAGCAACCGGATATTCTGACGATGCAGGAGGTGTTCAGTTCGGCGCACCCAACCCCACTCCCGGACAATATGTTTGATTTGTATGAGCGCGTGCAGGCCATTGGCTATGCACATAGTTTCTTCTCACCAATCTGTAGTTTTCAGGCAGGCTCCCAAACAGTGCAGTTTGGCAACGCACTGTTTTCGAAATATCCCATACTCAGCCAGGAAACATTCTTTACCTCCGGGTCATTTCAGCCTGACTGCTCTACACCCGACTTTCAAATAAATGCCAGAAACGCACAGATCGTCAAACTATCTACTGGAGAGAAGACACTACACGTCATTAACCATCATGGCTACTGGGAATCGGATCCATCTGGCTCCGATGCAACGGTGCTGGCGATGAGGACTCTTACAGACCATGCAAGGAAACTTACGACACCCCTCATATTCGCAGGTGATCTAAATGTGAACCCCAACACGCCTGCTATGGGTTTGTTTGATGGTTGGCTCGAAGATTTGACCAAAACATATGATATTACCGATACTCTCAGCCCCTTGGGAAAAGTACGAGACGTGGCGTGCGACCATATTCTTACCAGCACCGACGTACATGTACGCAGTTTGCGAACGCTCGATGAAATTGTTTCAGACCATAAAGCGCTCCTGCTTGAGTTTGAGTTTTAGGCCGACCTGTACGCTGTATCAACGCATTGGCAGCTTCGTCGGTACTACGGCAGCCCGGACTTGAGTACATGTCTCGGGTTACGTTTGGCAATCCGATGAGACAGAGATAAAGTAGTGAATTTTCAGTAGCAACTTTAAAGCACTATGATTGCAAGCAAAGCGAGCAAGACAACGAGAACAATGAACCAACCAATCGTACCGGCCGTAGTTGTTGGCGGCGTTGTGATTGTTTTAAGGACAGATTTTGGATCGCGTAAATCCGTAGCACCGTCGGACGATGTCACTGTGGATTCAGCCGCCTTGGACGGTGTTGGCCAAGAGGCGTTGTGCGAACTTGATGCCGGTGGTGAACTCGCGTGCAAAGCGGCTGCCACCAGAGCAACCTCCCCGGCTGCGACATCGACATGCTGCTTTGAAACAGGATCAACCTCTTTGGCACGCTCTTTATAGTACTCATGCCCATAGTCGAGTGCGGTTTCTTGAACAGCCTTGCCGTGCCGATCTACCTCTACGCTGTGCCATGCGCTGTGCTCAATCCGATTGCCCTGGCCTACTTCGATTTGTTCTCTTTGTCTTTCAAGCTCTATGAGCTCTGCCTTAGTAAGCGGTCGCGGCTTCTTGTCTTCTTCGGTGCGTTCTATTCGTTTTTCGAGCATGGTGGCAGCACTCACGGCACGTTCCTGGGTCGCAGGCGCAACGCGTTCAGCTCTCTGGAAACGAGCTGCTGCCTCGTCGCGCACTTTCTGTGCTTCCGTCTCTCTTATGTGATCCCAGCGAATATTCTCGATGCTTCTCTTCTGCTCCCGACGTTCTGCCGCAAACTTCTTTTCCATCCTCTTTTCACGCCGTTTATGACGAATATGCTCAATACCGCCACCGACTAATAAGCCCGCAACGAGCCCCTTGTTTCGTCCGCGTCGATAGGCATAATCGGTTGCATCTTCGATAGCATTTAGAACATCAGGACTTGCGGCAGATTGATTATTTGGCGAGGCAGGAGCCGAATTTACATTTGGAGACTGTTGAACCTGCTGATAGCGCTGTGGCGGCACATTTGTCGTGAAAGGCCGCCTGAGAAATGGTGGGCGAAGCGGAGGCGACATACCAACTGGTGGGGTCGGTGGCAGAGGTGCTGTCGGTGGAACTGGAGGACGCGCACCGCGACCAGAGCCCCCTGACCCTGTAGCAGTAGTTGCCATCGCTGCTGCAGTTACAGTGGATACCGTTCTAGCCGGGTCATCTTCTTCATCGGTTCGTTCATTTTCAGATTCGACATTCGCCGGTTCTTCCTCTGGCGCTTCTACGGGAGGCTCAACCTCGTCTTCGTCGGTTTCGACCTCGACAACAGGAGACGCCTGTTCGATTTCAGATGTTTCTGCAGCAAGTGACCGCAATACAGCCTCTTCAACGACGGCATCGTCCCGTTCAGGCGCAATTTCAGCCACGTTTCTTAAACTAATTTCACCCTCTCCGGCCAGCTCTCTAACTCCTCGTTCTTCTGCAGAAGCAAATGACTCGGTAGGTTCTTCCTCGGGCGAAGATGGTTCTTTCTGCCGAGATGTTTCTTCCGAATTGGTTTTCTTCCCGATAATTGTGTCCAGTAAAGGCTTGGCTTTCTGGGCAATTTCTTTTGGCTTCTGTGGATCTTTTTCTGGCTTATTTTCGGAGTTTTCGCTCGTTATGAGACGCCCAACTTCTCTGCTACGTTTCTTAGACTTTTTTTCTGTTTTTTCTTCAGATGAATCCTTTTCAGGCTTATCTTCGGGGTTAAAATAAGGGACGCCTTCCATATACTAGTATTCTACAAGATTTGCATCATTTTGCAATTTACTCATACCGGTACTCACTGTATAGTTCCCCTCTTTCATAAGCTTGCAGCATTGCGCGTACCGGTGGTACGACATTTTCTGGTAAAGCATCGAGTGCAAACCAGCTCAAATCGTCATGTACATCCAGTTCGACGTTTCGCGGCTCTCCAGTCCAGGTTCTGGCACGAAAGAGTACATCACACCACTCCGTCCCTGACTCAGACGGTTCGCGCCGCCAGCTAAAATGGACACAGTCGGCGTCTTCGGGCAAAACAATAACCCCAATCTCCTCCTGCGCCTCCCGAACAGCTGCAGCTAGAAACCCCTCACCTTTCTCGACTTTTCCAGACGGCAAACCATAGTATCCGTCCATCCAGTCGGTATGAGCACGCCGCACAAACGCAAACTTACCACTCTGCGCTATGAGCATGAAAGCCGCACAGTATGGTGTCGTGGTATTCGAAAATTTATTTATGGTGGATTCTCCCGTTTTCGTCTATGTTTACGGCACCTTGGCGCAAAACCTCAACCGCATCATCGACTATCCGAATAATAGTTGATGCCGGACGCTCACCGCACTCGCCTCCGTCAACATAGAAATCAACTGCGTCACCGAAAGATGCCTTCGCTTCATAGATATTCCGGGCGGTTGGTTCTCCCGGGTGGTTAGCACTCGTTGTCACGAGCGGACCGGTTTGGTTGAGCAGTGCGCGCAAAGAGCTATCATCGGGAATTCGTACGGCCAGTGAGTATTTCCCCTGGTGCAAATATGTCAGATTGTCACCGCAGGGTATAACAATACTGAGAGGGTTAGGCCAATAATGCTCAACAGCTTTCACGTAACGTCCTCGCAAGCCAAGGTCTATGAACTGCTGTACGGTCGCCGCGAGAATAGTACCCGGGTTTGACTGACGAGCTTTGACCACGAACAAACGTTCTACCGCCGCAGTGTCACCAGCGGCGCAAACAAGTCCGTAAACAGTATCCGTCAGCAGCACTCCCACAGCACCCGATTTGAGCTGGTCTACGAGCGTTTGGCTGTCGAGAGAGCAGTAATTGTGCATAAGAAATCCTACTTGCTGCTGTAGGCGTAATATGCAAGCAATGACAACACCAAAAATACGATGATTGCAGCAATAATCACGCCCAGAGGAACAGTTCGGGTAGATTTCGGCTTCGTCGGAGCTGGGTTAGATGCCGGTTTTTCTGCCGCATCTACAGGTGATGCCATCGGCTGCTCGGCAGGTGCCGGCGTGGATGATTCGGCTGGCGGCGCAGGAGTATCATCTGGTGTTGGCGGCGATGCAACAGGAGGCTCGGTGACACTTCCCGGTTGAGACACTGTCTGGGGTAGTGTGGGTGGTAGTGAGGTAGCAACTGCCTGAGGGGGAATAACATCCATGACAGGCTTCACTCCCTCAGTAGCAACGACTGGAGTACCTGTGGCGGAAGTATCGACTGGCTGCGGCTGTGTTTCCATAACCTTTCTATTGTAGCACCGTCACAGGCAGTATCGTTCGCCATTTTTTGTGATAAGGTTCTCGTCACATAGCTCGGCGAGTACCAGTTGCAGCCTGTCGTCGCCAATACTTACTGCCAGCTGTTTTGCTGACAGCGGCCTCATACTCAGTTCACGGAGGATTTGACCGCGAATTTGACGTTTCGAGCCGTGAAATGTCGTCTGTTTTACGTAATGCTTGCTCCGGTGTATGGTTTTGACTTGGGTTTTAAGGTACGCCCCGTAATCCATAAGTGCCCAGTAGAACTCACGGGGATGCTCGTGATCAAGCGTGTACTCCACACAATCCCGGATGAAATCATCAGATACGATTTCATTATCCCGGGTGAAATGGTGTATATAGACTGTTCGAATGTTTGTCTCAATAAATACCACCTGCTGATTCCACGCATACGCCCGGATGGCTCCCGCCGTGTTTGTGCCGACCCCCGGGAGCTTTACCAGTGCTTCATGGGTAGCGGGGAATTGTCCAGCCGAGTCGATGCTTTGCGCGGCTAGCCAGAGATACTTTGCGCGTCGGTTATAGCCCAACCCTTGCCACGCACGGAGGACATCGCCCAGGTCACTTGCAGCTAATACCTGGATGGTCGGAAATTGTCTGAGGAATTCCCGGTATTTTGGAACCACTCGCACCACTTGAGTTTGCTGCAACATCAACTCGCTAACCAGAATTTTGTACGGGTCAAATGTACCATCATGTTCTGGCTGCCTCCAGGGCAACTCATGTCTAGAACTACTGCGGTAGAAATCCCAGACTAACCCAAGGAATTCTCGCCGCTCTATGTCTGTTAACTTCACTGGAACCAATCATACCCGAAATCCGACCAGCGGCAAACTACAGATGCTTAGCGGACAGAGGTGAGACTGACCTCAGATATTTTTTTGGCCACTCCGCCGTCTATACTTATTGCGTAATCAGCGACCTCTGTCGGCCCGCTAACTCGGTATACTACCGTCGATGAGTTGAGCCAGTACGAAGGTACTTGCATGTTTTTCTGGGTAACCAGCGTTTTGTCTGTACCATCGCGGGTACTGCGCAGTAACAGGACACCCTTGTTATCACGTACATCTACCCAGGCGGCTGACGCGCCCGTCGGGTCATCTTCGTAAAAACGAGAGCCATAGTCAGCAACTGGAGTTGATTCGACGGCAGCTGAAGCACCAACGGTGTACTCATACCATTTGTCTGGGGTTTGCAACTTCATTTTCGTGTAATCAGTGCGAAGGAGCGACCAGAGATTGCCTGTGTACAGCGTTTTTTTGGCGGTACCGTCTATACCGACACGTACAAAGGTGCTCTGCGCAGATGGGTCCGTCGAAGAAACCGTGTAGTACACAGTTTTACCTGCCAGTTGGATGCCGGCAAAATAGTTTGCATTTGCGAGTTGGAACCGTTTGTTTGCCGAAAAGTCATAGGCAATTATTTTCTGCCGGTTTGGATTAGCCGCACTCACGCCAGCCACTGTTTGAGAGTATAGTAACGTGTCGCCCCGCCAGCCCAGGAGAGTAATTTGTTCTGCGTAATCTATATTTACCGTGTCGCCGCTTTCTGTATCGACCACATTCAGACCGGTCAAAAGAAAACCGTCTTTATTGCGTTTGTCGTCGCGCGATGACACCACAGCGACTTTTTCACTACCAGGTTTTGGCAGGGCAGTCATAGCCTGGGTTTCTAGGCCCGTCCCGGCGAGCAGTACTTCACGATTTCTACCATCGAGATAGACTTTGTATACATCGTACTTACCGCTTTCTTTGCTGATAAAAATCGCTCGAGCTGATGGGACAAGTTTTTGAGCAATGGATACCTGTTCTTCGTTCACGCCTTCGAATACTTCCGTACGATAGCCGTCTTTTTTCACCGTTACTTTCTCGGAACTACTCGCTAGCGTCGTGAGGATAGCTTTGCCTTTTTTATCGGACTTAGCCGTTGCCTCACCGCTCGATAGTTCGACACCAGCAATTGCTTTGCCTGAGAGATAGTCAGTAAAATTGTAGGTTATTTGCAGGCCAGTCGGTTTTAGCGCCACCTCACCAAGGTCGATAATTCTCATACCAAATTGTACTTGTTTCTTTTCTACCGTTGCAAAGGCAGTTTTGCCGATCATTACATCGTGCTTGCCGAGTCGTATGCCCGTAAGTCTTAGCTCCCCGTTGTTGTTAGTCTTTCCAGACAAACCATCTACTTTTACGACGACGTTTTGTAGCGGCAAGTTTGTAGATTTATCAACGGTTCTTACAAGCACGCTTGATCGAACACCAACCGTGTTGAGCACCAAAGCGCGCAGAGGAGCCACGAAAAACACCAATGCACATACGACCACCAGGAATCCTAGCGTACCATACCGCTTCCACGGACTGTACCACCAGTTGTACCAACCATTTTTTAACTGTTCGGGTAGGGACGGCTTCATAACGATGGCTTTTTCGTGAGGGACAGCCGCCAGAGCAGCATCTGAGTCACTATGAAGAATATCTTCCACCGCGGCAGCTGTCTCGGCATCTTCGGGGGCTGTTGTCGCCCGAAAATCGCTCGGCAACTGCTCCATGTCTAGATCTCCCTCAGCTTTAATGCCATCGTCTCCGGCAAACAAACTCGATGACTTTGGCTCGCTAGTCGATTGATTGTTTTCGCTGTTGTCTAATGAACCTAGTGCAGCCGTAATTTGGGCAGTTTTTGCGTCGTCATCCGTACCCGACTCGGGAGCATCTACTGTATCCTCCCTTTTCATCTCGTCAGGCTGAGATGTTGCCGGCGACTGAGGTTTTGAGCCGTCAAACAGTTGTGGCGGCCCCATAATCTCGATAACGTGTTTTTCGAGCTGCTGGTCGCCGTCGTCTGTATGTGTTTCTCTTGGTGGAGTGTTTGCCATTGTGCTTATCCTTTGGTGATATTGTAGCACGAATCTGTTTGTGATCCGGTGCTATTCGTTGAGAAGCAGCTGGCGGTGAATCAGCAGCCTGCCACCGACTAACAGCGCACCTATGCCGGCGACAAGTAGCAGGATTGCGGTGAAGGCCGCAAGTATGTTTTCAAATGACAAGTCGAGGGTAGCCGCTCGCACATTAATGATAAGTGCGGGGAGTATGACGAACGCAACCGCGGCAGCAACGAGCAGCAACATAAGCGCGGTAAGCCCAAGGATTGCTGCGCTCGCAAACTCAGCCATAACGATATCACGTTTTGTTTTCCGAGACGGCCTGACGTAATCGTCACTGGTAAGCTCGTGCTCATAGCTAACTTCCCGACTCATCGCGAGAACCATGTTCACTCCCGTGTAAGAAACGAGTCCTATAAACCCCCAAAACATAAATGTCACGATGGAATTTGTGAATTCAAATCCATCTAGCCACATGAGTATGCTACTCATTTTGTCGTTTAGCACCGAACCCACTGTTTGCTTTACGAGTGATGCGGAGCTACTGTCTGCAATTGCCACGATAATCACAAACATGGTTGCAGCAAAACATATGATAGCACTGAGCACTAGATCGAACTTTTTTGGTGAAGATTTTTGCCAGAGCAATCGCCAGTTTAGTTTTAGCATGTCATTGACTAGCATAGCGTAGTGGCAGTGTTTTGTCAGCCAAGAAGCCGTCCGTCCGCGGCATGCAGTTCGCCTGACTGTGCAACGAGGAAGTCGTGGCGCAACACAAAGGCGGCGCGCGCCTCGGGAAGGGTAATTTTCCGCGTCCAATCTTTTTCGAGTTTTGCACGGTTTGCGGCCAGTAATTCTTCCGTTGAAAGTTCTGGGTGCTCGCGCCAGTACAGGCTTAAGAACGGCCCCACCATGTGCGAACAGCCGTCGGCGCTGGCCACAATTTGCACCTCCAGCGGAGCCGTGCGTAAGTCAAGTTCCATCTTTTTATCCATGGTTTCTATGCCGCTTACTGCGCGTTCCACAAAATCACGGGTGAAACCTATCTCTGTTAATTTTGCCCTCCCAGCCGAAACCGTCAATGCGTATTGGTTTTCAAAGTCGAGCGCTTTACCGTAATCGTGCAGCCACACCATCACCTCCACAAGCTCCTTGTCCGCCGCCGGATATTTCTCGCACAGCTCAAACGCTATCCGCTCCACAATCTCGAGGTGCCACCGCACAAACCACTCATGGTGCACAAAACCGGGATTGGCCGACACCTCCCGCACATGCTCTTTCCACTCCTTAATCTTCTCCTGCAACTGTCTGTCCTTTCCTGTCTTTCTGCGCAACAATGTATGCGCAAGTTAGTATTACTGCAGCACCAAAAAGCTCCCGAGCACCCGGTACTTCGTTATAGAGGGCCCTGCCGATTACAAGCGCAAAAACACCTTCAAGAAGGAAGATATTCCCGGCAACATATGCTTTCATATTCGCGAAAACATAGTTTATCATCACCATTCCAACAATATTTGTGATGACACTTGCGACCAAACCAATCCATGCAACCATTGTAATATGTCCTGGTACAATCGACTCTTCCGTTAAAAGCAGCGCAACAAACGGGACAATCCACCCAAACCCTAATACAATTACTGCGTCCTGATATTTATTCGAGCTTTTCGGATGTTTACGTGACAAGAGATACCCCAAGTTAAAACCAACCATACTCACTATTGCCGCGATCTCACCTGTCCCAATCTTAAGGTTTGAGAAGCTAATTTTGGTTAGTAATACCAGACCAACAACAGACAAAAGGATGTACTTCACCGTGCCTTTTGCCAGCCGCTCTTTGTACATGAACCATGCCAACACACCCAGCACCGGTAATGATGCCACGAAAGAAACTGTTGCGTATTGAGTATGCTGGATTGAAAAAGTGAAAAACAACACTCCCACCCCAAATGCCATGGTGGCCCGCAAAAAGTAAATGAATAGATCATAGCGCGAATAAGAAATAATTTTGCGAAAGCTAATGGATCTATGGAAGAATATCCAACCGAGCAACGCAGCAAGCAAAACACGTATATACACCTGTTGATAGGTAGTGAACGAACCTTCCATCATTCGTACCCAGATTCCCATGCTAGCAAACTGAAATGTCTGCAACACAGCAATTACAATTGGCAGACTGCTGCGGTTCTTCATGTGCTCATTGTAGCAGCTGCGGTATACTGGTGGTTATGAGTGATGTTTTGCGGTTGCCAGGGCTGGTGGATGTACACGTACATTTGCGGGAGCCGGGGCAAACAGACAAAGAAGACTTTGCAAGCGGCACACGAGCAGCTCTAGCTGGCGGCTTTACTACCGTATGCGACATGCCGAACAATGCCGAGCCCATCACCACGCCCGAGCGACTCGAGGCAAAAATAGCACTGGCTAGCAAAAAAGCGGTATGTGACATGGGCTTCCACTACGGAACGCTGGGTGACAACCTCGGCACCTTCGCCCAGGCCGCCAAACACGCGGTAGGGCTAAAGGTGTATTTAAACAACACCACTGGCGGCTACACGCTTGACCCTGCTCGGCTCAAAGAAATCTATGCCGCTTGGCCGCGTGAGCAAGTAGTGCTACTACACACCGAAGAAGACACTATAGATATAGCCATCGAGTCGCTGGAGACTCTAGACCGCCCAGTACACGTATGCCACATGCCTAGCCGCGCCGTGTTAGAGAAAATCATTGCCGCCAAGCAAAAAGGCCTGCCCGTGACCTGCGGTGTCACGCCCCACCATCTGTTCCTCAACGAAGACGATGTGCCACGCCTTGGCGTCTACGGCATGATGAAGCCGCCACTCAAAACCAAAGCCGACCAAGAGTTTTTGTGGGGGCACCTAAGCGACATTGATATTTTTGAGTCTGACCACGCTCCCCACACCCACGAAGATAAAGCTGCCGGAGCGTTTGGCGTACCGAACCTCGAAACCACCCTGCCCTTACTACTCAAGGCCCGGGCCGAGGGCAAAATTACACTCGAGCAAATCATAGACAAATGCCACACGAAACCAAGTGAAATTTTTGGCCTTTCAACAGATGAGTCCGCCTACGTCGAAGTGAACATGGAGCCGTACGTTATTCAAAACGAGGGCCTGCAAACCAAGTGCGGCTGGTCACCATTTGCGGACACCGAGGTTCCCGGCCGCGTCCAGAAGGTCGTGCTTCATGGCGCCACCGTCTACGAAAACGGCACCTTCCCTGCCGCTTCCACTGCTCGAATCCTCACCCCTTTCGTAGCATAGTTCTAATCACGATTTCCATGAAATGCTGTTGGTAATTGTGCTGAAATCAGTTTCTAGTATCTTGTGCGCGAGATTATGCAGTGATTGCGTCTCAATCGGATAATCAGAAAAAGAAGCGGTATTTCCCTCTTCATCACATAAGCTTAGCTTGAGTTCGATTTCTCCACGCTTGCCCACGAGCGTTATTCTAATCGTCATACCAACAGGCTCGTTATCGAATGATCTGACAATAAGCTCAATGGGGTCTTGCGAGACAAAGGGGAAATTGAGTATATTCTCAGCAAAAGATTGAAGTATCTTTGAGTCACCATAGAACTCGGTGTATCCTTTGAATCTACTAGTTTCAGCACTGAGGCTATATAACACCATGTCACAGCTGCTATCTACATATTCGGTGTCAATATTTAGTTGCATGCCTGTAATCATAGCACAACACCCTAGCTTCCTAGGCCAGGATAAAGAGAAGAACAATAAGTGCTAATCATTTGTGACTAAACAAATAATCCAAAAGTGCCATACGCACATACACACCATTGTGCGACTGCCGGAAGTACGCGGCACGCGGGTCAGCATCTACTGCGGCAGAAATTTCGTCTACCCGCGGCAATGGGTGCATAATGACCGACTTTTCTTTCATGCCTGCCAGCACCGTTTCATCCACCACAAACCCCGCCTCAAGCGTAGGGTCCTCGAGCCGCTCTTTCTGCAGCCGAGTCCAGTAGACCACATCGGCTTGCTTGGTTGCCGCGTGCACGTCCGCCGTTTCGGTAAAAGACACGCCGCGCTCTTTTAGTAGCGCCTTTATGTCGTCACCCATGCAGAGCTGAGGGGTTGAAACGAACGTGAAGCTAGTACCGTTGTATTGGCTCATGGCCTGTGCAAGCGAGCGCACTGTGCGTCCGTGCGCGAGGTCGCCGCCCATAACAATATTCAGCCCCTCAAGCGTGCCCATTTCGCGCCAAATGGTATAGACATCTAGCAGTGCTTGGGTGGGGTGCTCACCCGTTCCATCACCAGCATTGATGATTGGCACCGGGCTCGCTGCAGCAGCACGGTCAACAATCCCCGTTTCTTTGTGCCGTATAACAATGGCGTCGGCATAGCCGCACACTACCCGCACCGTGTCTTCTATGGTTTCACCCTTTATGGCAGATGAGAATTCTGCAGCATTTTCGGTGCTAACCACCCCCATACCGAGGCGCTGGGCAGCAGACTCATGGCTTAAACGCGTTCGTGTGGAAGGTTCATAAAACAGTGTTGCAACGACCTTGTCTGGGTACAATGCCCGCAGCTGGTTTCTGCCGTCTTTCGTTTCCAGTAGCTTGCGGAACTCCTCCGCTTTGTTCATAAGTTCCGTCAAAACTTCCGGCGTAAGCTGGCCGGCCGCGACTAAATGTTGCACATGGACCTCCTCTTTTATCACCACTATTGTACTATGACTACTCGGCAATGGTGGCACTAATTATCACCCCGCAAAACGTTCGTTCGTTTGTGGATCATAAAGAAAACATCCGAATGGCAACATGATGTCTATGAGTCTGTTCATGTCATCGGACAACATCCCATAGCAGTTAAACTCAACCAGGTATGGTGTGGTGGCTACCTGGAATGCGCCCCTGCCCTCTTTTTCGAAACTATCGGCATCAGGGTGAGTCCAATCTTCGAATTCTCGTTCCAGTGTGTGGAGCACTTGGTTGATTGGCAATTTCTCGACTTGGCGGACTTTGTCACCGTTCTGTAGCAGCTCATAGATATTTTGGGGTGCACCATCATTACCGTCTTGGTTCCAAAATACAAGTGCGTAGCCCATACCTTATTCTTCCGTGCTACTTATGTGGAGCTCTTTTAGCTGGTGGCTGTCGACGAGGCTCGGGGAATTCATCATGACGTCGAGGCCGGAGCCGTTTTTGGGGAAGGCGACTATTTCGCGGATGTTTTCTTCGCCCATAAGCACCATAAACAGTCGGTCAAGGCCAAAGGCACAGCCGGCGTGCGGCGGCGCACCGTATTTGAAAGCGTTCAGCATGGCGCCAAACTTTTCTTCTACGTAAGCTTCGTCGAACCCGAGCAATCCAAATACTTTGTAGAGCACCTCTGGGTTGTGGTTGCGCACGCCGCCACTACAGATTTCGTAGCCATTCGCGACCATGTCGTACTGGTCAGCCAAGATTTCAAGTTTATTTTCAGTGTTGTCCAGTGCATGTGCCCCGCCCTTTGGCATACTAAATGGGTTATGCCCAAAGTCCATTTTGCCCGTTTTTTCGTCTGTCTCGTAGAACGGAAAGTCAACAATCCAACACAGGGCAACAGTGCCTGGGTCTTTCAGGCCGAAATGACCAGCAAACTCACCCCGCAGCCGTCCAAGCACTTTGTTTACCACCTGGCGTGTGTCTGCGCCAAAGAACACGGCGTCGCCGTCTTCTGCCTGGGATCGTGTTTTTACTTCGGTGAGTTCCGCCTCATTCATAAATTTGGCAATTGGTGACTGCACCTCGCCGTCTTTGTAGGTTAAGTATGCAAGCCCACCGGCACCCTCGTTTTTCGCAATTTCTGTAAAGCTGTCTATTTGGCTGCGACTTAAGCTCGCACCGCCTTTCACGCAAATAGCTTTGACCGCGCCTCCACTGGCAACAGCATTTTTAAAGACACCAAATTCGGAACCAGCAAACACGTCGCTGAGGTCCACCAACTTCATGTCGAACCGCAGGTCTGGCTTGTCTGAGCCATACGTTTCCATGGCTTCGGCATACGGAATTCGCGGTACATCTTCGTTCAGCAATTTCTTACCAGCAAAGTCACTCACGAGGCTTTTTATGAGCGGGTCAAAGGTGGTACGCACTTCTTCACCGTCTTCGACAAAACTCATCTCAGCGTCAAGCTGGTAAAACTCACCGTACAGTCTGTCTGCGCGGGGATCTTCGTCTCGGAAACATGCGGCCAGCTGGTAGTAGCGAGGTAGGCCGCCGACCATAAGGAGCTGTTTAAACTGCTGAGGCGCCTGGGGTAGGGCGTAGAATTTGCCCGTGTGTATACGCGAGGGAATAAGGAAGTCGCGCGCACCCTCTGGGCTGCTGTTTGCCAAAATGGGTGTCGCCACCTCTATAAAACCCTGCGATTCCACATAGTCCCGCATGTATTTGTAGTACTCCGCGCGTTTTTTGAGCATATGCTGCATTTTTGGTCGACGCAGGTCGAGGTAGCGGTAGCGCAAGCGAAGGTCTTCGTTGGCCTGAGCTTCGGCAAAGGGCTGGATGGGCAGGGTGTCGGCGCGGTTAAGGATGCAGATTTCAGTGACTTTCACCTCGACTCCGCCCGTTTCCAGATGTGGATTGCGCAAGTTTTCGTCCCGTTCGTTTACAGTGCCGGTGGCGGCGATGACGAATTCATCGCGCAGTTCTTCGGCCGTTTTGAAAGCCTCAGCCGTCTCGGGGTTAATGACCAGCTGCAGCAACCCGGTGTGGTCACGCAGGTCTATAAAAATTAGCCCGCCGTGGTCACGGCACGACTGCACCCAACCCATTGTGGTAATAGTTTCGCCAACTTGTTTGATAGATTCAGCTGCAAGTGTTCGCATGTAGTGTGTTCCTTCAGTAGTTTATGTGTGGCTTCGGCAGGGTCGAATACGCGCAGTAGCCCGGCCAGGCTACTCGCCGACCCGTAGATTTATATCTGTCGCCACACTATATTTCATCGCTGCTATTGTACCATCTTTGCCCTCATTCCCCTATCGCTATCAAATCTGTCCCAGCTGGGACAGATTTGATACAATAATGATATGAGCAAAGATCATTTGGCAGATTACCGAACCATGAAACACCCAGCTCTCATATACGTACTCCGTGGTTTACTGCCTCCAAATCGCGAAAACCTTCTGCTCTCTTTTAAGCCTGGCAAATTCTTCTACGAGCTGTCTAAAGTATCGGGATATAAAGAACAGTATGTTAAGACAGCGTATTACCGCGCGCGAAAACAGGGCTTCATAGATAACAGTAAAATTCCCCAACTGACTGAAAAAGGACTCCGCAAAGTTCGGCCTTTCATAGCCAAGTCTTTAGGCAAAGATGCACGCATATTGCTCATATACGACATCCCCGAATACATGGAGTCCGAGCGGCGTGCTTTGAAAAGGCTGCTCCATAATCTGGACTTTGTGCTCGTACAGCAAAGCGTATGGTCGAGCGATAAAGATCATCGTGAAACCATCCGCGAAGCCGTCAAAGAGTTGGATATTGCTGGGTGTGTACAGATATATGAAAGCGTACGGCTAGAGGTCTAGCTCGCACCGATTTCTATGAATCGTTATCAATACTGTCCCAGCTGGGATAAGATTGATACCATTTCGTTGGGTAGTACACGAAACACAAAGTGTGGTTTATAGAATGGTTATGATTCCTGTGGGGAGGGTTCGGAGCGAACGACATGGTCTTTCTTGGCGGCAGCGGCGGCGACGGCACGGAGGTCTTCGTAGCGGTCAAACTCATCGACAATGAGCTTACCTATCACTCGTTCCAGCACGTCTTCTATGGTGATTATGCCCACATATTCTTCAAAACTATTCACCACTATGAACAGGTGCTGCTTGGTTTTTATGAAAGCTTGCAGCGTTTGGTACAGGGTGAAGTCCTCGTGCACGTACGTCACTTTGCGGCGCATAATGTTACTTACCGTGCCTGACTTTTTGGTCGCGACCAAGTCGTGCAGATAGAGCACCCCGACAATGTTATCCTTTTTCACTTCGTACACCGGAAACCGGCTGTGGCCACTGGCGTGGAGTTCATTCATAAGCACAGGACCAACTGCATCAGTCGCAGCAACCGATTTGACGACCCGCTTCGGCACTAGAGCGTCAGAAACTGTTTTGTCGCCAAATGTCAGTGCATGAGATAGCAAATCGATTTCACCATGTGCTATGCGGTTGTCTGGCTGATTTTTTTGCTGCTCCAGCAAGGCGGCAAGGTCTTCCTTCTCGTACAAACCACTATGGACTCGAACAGGCAACAGTTTGCGTACAGCACGGGAAACCTGTTCGAATACCGGGTGTAGCCACTCGAGCAACCAGGCAAGAACTGGTGATATATGTGCGGCTAACCAGAGTGCTGTTTTGCTAGCTCCACCCCGTGAGTCAGTGAACAGTGCCCCCAATATACCGATGAGTACCAGCACAGGAACGGCGAGCCATACATCGAGAGCTCGCACTAGTAGAACGACAGCGCCATACGCAAAAACACCAAAAAACCCTCCGAGTACTAGTTTTAGGCTCAGCCCATATGCAACCGTCCTGTAAAGTACGGCGGCAATTTCGTCTCCGTTCCGCGCCCGACGTTTTAATTCCTTTGGGGTCACGTGACCGAAGGCACGGTACAGTACCGAAAACACTATGGCAAATAACGCACATCCAAGACCGAGCAGAAAAAGCATCATACTTCTTAGATTATAGCGCACCACACCAGAAGTACGCAGCTACGCAGGCGTGTTCATATGTGGTACCATAGCTAGGATTAGAGGAGGATACTGTATGGATAAACGTTTTTGGGCTATTGTAGGGATTATTGTAGTAGCATTTAGTGGCATTATTTTTGTAAATAGCCAGAAGAAAACACCAGCACCCGTCGGCACAACAAGCCACTATGCTGGCAACCTGCAAAGTAAGGTCACTTTAACCGAATATGGTGACTATCAGTGTTCTGCGTGTGGCAAATTCTATCCAGTTACAAAGCAAGTGAAGGAAAAGTACGGCGACCGTGTTCGTTTCCAGTTCCGCAATCTACCCCTCACCAGCATCCATCCTAATGCTTTCGCTGGCGCCCGTGCTGCCGAAGCCGCAGATCTGCAGGGTAAGTTCTGGGAAATGCATGATTTGCTGTACGAGAATCAAGACCCTTACGGTCGAATTGGCTGGGTTGCCGACAAAGATCCGTTGACAAACTATTTTGTAAAATACGCGAAACAACTTGAACTAGACATCACGCGATTTAAAAAGGACTTTGCAAGTACCGCCGTAAACACTCGAATCAACGCAGACCTCGAAGCTTTCAAGGCTACCAAAGAACAGATGTCAACACCGACTTTCTTCCTTAATGGCAAGCGTATCGAAAGCGCGAAACTAGTCGATGCCGCAAGCAACCCAACGCTGGAAGGTTTCAGCAAAGTACTCGACACCGCGCTCTCAAAAAAGTAGGAACCGCTGAGCCCTTGGGGCACCCTAGTAGTGGATATACTGCTGCCAACCTGGCCGCTTTACGCGTACATTCACCGGAGTCGGCGATTCAAGAGCCAGTTTGATTGGAATTGACATATAACCTCCTCGTACCGCGTATACGCCTCGCACGCGTTCACGGTCGACTGTCTGTTTTAAAAAGTTTTTTGTCTCTAATTGCGGTTCGGTTCGCAAAAGATTACTTTCAGTATAGCAACCCGCTCATGGTTTGGTCAATGTACATGCGTGGTATTATTAGCAGCAATTTTAGCCTGTTTACAGGTATAGCCACTCCCGATTGGCGTAGACTTTTACACTCGCGAGTAGCCCTCGAACGCCATGTTTTTTACGCAAAGCAACGCGAATCTGGCTTGAGCTTACCGCTGGAGCGGGACTCTCGACGTAGGTTACCTTGCGAGGTGCTAGGGGAAGGCTTTGCAGTACTTCCCTAGTGCTCCTCCATGCTTCATCTGCACGGCGGCCGACACAAAGTTCAGTTTGCTGCATGAGGCTCTCTATATACGGCCACTGTGGCATATGCTTCACGACGTCGGAACCACAAATATACACTAGATCACACGATGGAAAAGTCTGCTGCAGACGGGGCAGCGTTCGAACGATTGAAAACGTCTTATCCTCTAGCTCGAGTACGTCCAGGTGCTCGTATGGCCGCGTTGCCCGACGAATCATTGCCACTCGGTGCGCGAAATGTGTTACCTGACGCTTGCCCCTAGGCACTCGTTCTGGCACGAAATACACAGCCTGCAAACGGGCAGCCTTAACCGCTTGAAGGGCAAATGCGATATGTCCAGCGTGGATCGGATCAAATGTTCCGGAATATATCCCGACCCTTTGTTTCACCCGGGAACGTCGTTTTACAGAGGAATATTTCACCTCATCCCCCCGCTTCATGCGTGAAAACTCCGACCTTTCACGCATGAGAAGTCTCGTTTATTGGCAATAAATAGTGGCGAGGGAATAGCATTCCTTCATTTTACTCTGCTTATGCAGCGGTAGCCAAGCTGGCAAGCCGTCTTCTCTGCTTCGTTAACGCCCGGTTTTTCTTCACGCCAAAGATTGCGTAGATAACATTGCCTTCAGCTTTTGGTGCTGGCTTCTTCTCGAGCCGCACAAGTGAAACTACTTTCGTAGGATCGCGCCCGACATCGAATTCGTGTTGGCAGCGGCGACAAACGCTGCACGGCCCAACATCGGTTGGCTTGGGACTCGGGCATGCTTTTACCTGACAAACACCTTTCTTCCATTTCCAATCATTTTTGTCTGCGGTCTGAATCGCGCCGTTCGATTCGGCTGCTTCCACACTATCTAGCGGAAGGACGGGATTCCCTTGCTCATCTACCGCTCCAAGTCGGACATTACCGATGCAGCCACCACCGACCTGGATATTTGCCCGTACGAGCAGATGATTTAATTGCCGACGAAACTCCATGATTTGTTCAGCCTGAGCTCCCGTGGCTTCGACGGCATTGATCTGCCGGATTTTGGTACGGATAGCCTCTTGGTGTGCCGGAGCCACCTCTCTCATTGCCCGCAAATTACCCGCCTCGGCCGCCGCACGTGCGCCAAGAAGGTAGCGCTTAGCATTTTCTAGAACCGCCGCAAGGTCATCGGACATCTCGTACTGCGTATTCCCTTGCGCATGCGCATCTATCACAGCCTGCTCGTAGGCGCTCCATCCGTGTTGGCTGGATACTATCATCTGTCGTATGGCATATGTCGCGCGTCTGTCGGGGCGTTCAAAACTTCTCGCCAGTTCTAACTCGAATTCGAACCATTCCACTGCACACTGTTTTGCGATTTTTTTATAAACCTCCTGCTGTTCGCGAAACTCCTTTAAATGTCTTTTGACCTGCTGACGGGCAACCTCATTTCTTATGTATGGTATAACCGCGGCAACGAGCGTTACGGCACCCTCGGGCAATTTTTCTACAGGCAGCTCGAGGAGTGGAAAAATTTCCATAATTGGCAGCGCAGATTTTTCGTCACTGATTGTAAAGCTTTGCCCGAATATCGAATGCTCATCTTTCAGCATAGACACCCAGGCATCCAGCGGGATGTCTCGCACCAGTAGAGAGCTAAGTAGTCGACCGGTCACTTCCTTGTTTTGGTTCAAAATCGGAAATGACACGCGCACCGAATCGTCCTCGTACACATGGTCGGCTTTTGCCTCTTCTTCAGTGCCATCTTTCGCTGACATTTTGGGCGAGATAAATACCTGTGCCACACCGTGGCGCGTATGCGCATTCCCGTACTTTGCCTCTGCAACTTCTACGAGTGCCCTCTTTTTGCCCGGTTCGTGTTGATAAAACGCAATGCCGTCTATATATGTTTGCGCAACATTTTTACCAAGCCACACGGCAGCACGCTCTCGGCGACCATCTGATGTGGGTACCGCCTCGAAGCGATGAATTGTTTCCGTGACCGCACTCGGTATACCCAGCTCGCAGACAGCCGTTTCGAGGTTTTGCAACACTCCTTCAGTGACCTCGGGCGGCACATTACCTGCGCCGTCCATGTGTTGCTGCAAATGTCTGACTTCTGTGAGCAACCGAAACTTCTCCACCTCGTGTGGCACGTACAGTATACGTTCGTTATAGCTAACCCCTGACATAAACTACCCTCTGCTCCTCCCTG
Organism: Saccharimonadales bacterium (SeqCode); assembly: GCA_049661165.1. Classification (GTDB taxonomy): domain Bacteria; phylum Patescibacteriota; class Saccharimonadia; order Saccharimonadales; family UBA4665; genus JAGXIT01. The sequence continues at coordinate 7,783 of JBASZU010000051.1, read as the reverse complement.
CGGGGGAAACGCGCATAAAACTAACGGGTACTCCCGTTTAGAAAGCCTTTTAGATTTGATCTAACAAGCGTGAAAGGTCGGAGCTTTCACGCATTGGATTACGTTATTTTGCTGTAGTATGAAGAGTTCGAGGAAGGGGCATTTTTACCGTAGCCAGAGCGTACAGGCCAAACAGTACACCAGAGTAAAACAGGTCCCCAAAGAGCGTGCCTCTGAAAAACGGAATAGCGTTTACGTAGCACTGGATGAGTCCACCCGTGGTCATGGGATACATTTGCCCTTGTGTCCAGACGCCAAAGTTTGTCACTACAAAAAAGAAAACAGATGCTGCAATGCTAGTTGCCGCGACACGTTTGGCCGATATACGCGGGGATAGATGACTGCAAGCAAGCGCAATGACTGCGAAGCTGCCCCAAGTGTATAGAACAAGCGGGTGCAACCCAATAACGATGTCGCTGGCGATCATGGCTACTAGAGGCGTTACCAGCGCCCAGCGCCGAGGTAAGATTGCTCCTCCAAAGATAGCAACAGCTGCCATGGGCGCAAAGTTTGCCGGGTGTGGCAGCATTCGTACAAGAACAGCAAACACAACTAGGCCTATTGCAATGCCTAGCTTCACCCAGAGGCTCGACTCGGTGTGTAATCGAGCAATGTTCATAATTTTATGTCCTCAAGTTTCCAAGTAATTTTATCGCCTTTTTTACTCTGATACGTACCGGCTCCCTCGTTTGCATACGTGCCGTTGACGTAGAAAGCCCAGTAAGTTTTGCCGTCTTCTGCTTGTTTTCCATTGATACCAACAACCATGGTTCCGTAGCTACTGTCTTTTGTGTTTACCTTTGTGAGTGCCTGGAGGGTCTGAAGTGCCGTCTGACCAGCAACGCCATCATATACTGCCTGCTTTCCTGCCTGACTATATTTGATTTTGCTAGCAGTTGTCGACTGAGCAGATGTTGTTTTTTGCGCCGTGTCAACCGGTCGGTTTGCCACATATGCACTCGCTCCCGCGGCAACAACAAGCACTGCGGCAACGGCAGCGATTAGTCTATTTTTCATGTTTACTCTCTTTCTGAGCGCATTGGTACAAAAAATCGCCACCACGCGGTGACGACCATACTTTGTCACGACCTGCTCGGGTTATTGCTATCGCTGACGAAGATCTGACTTCCCTTTTTTGCAAAAGATTTACAGTTGCGGCACAGTGTTGGAGTCTCACCAACTTCCACGTTTCGCGACGTTCACATTGTTAAGTGCCTAGAGTGTAGCACATGAATCGAGACGCTAGATATAGTAATTTTTACGCAGTGCTATGGCTTCGGGAGGCTAGTGCGGAGAGTAGCCAAGCGAGCAGCAAAGCTTTGAGCGACGCCTTCAAGCCCGAGCACTTTGAGCGACACGAGAACGACGGCAATGTCTTCGACCTGCTGGGGTGTTGGTACGGCCTGAGACTCGGCATCGACGAACAGTTTTTCAACCTTACTAACGAGCCACTTTTCCTCTGCCTCTTTGATTTCGTTGGTTAAAAATGGCGCTGGGGCTTGCCCGCTGGGGTTAACGACTTCGAGTGAGCGAGCGCTATGGTCGCGCTTTATAAGATGACCGCGCTTGATGAGGTTTCCAACATGGAGCGCTACTGTCGCAACAGATGTATAGTTCAGTCCACTCATGATTTCGCGGTAGCTCGGGCTATAGCCATGCTCGACAATAAACTGCTCTATGAACGCAAGTAGTTCCTTTTGTTTTTTGGTCGGCCGCACCAGCTTCACCTGGGATGCTTCAGTAACAGATAAAGAATTCGCTTGGTTTGTTTGCTTTTCGTTCATGTTGGTTATGATAGGCTCTGCAACCAGAAAATGCAAAAACTCTTGACGTAGTATACATGCTGTAGTATACTGGCTGTATACTACTAACGAAAGGGGTTGTTACGACCGAGAAACTATACGAACTGGAGCTGTTAGAGGCTTGGGAGTCAACGTATAAACAGGGCCAGTTGACCCTATGGATATTCCTTGCCCTTGCAGAAAGCCCTAAAACTACCGCCGAAATTAAAGCATACGTAGAGTCTGCCACCAAAGGAACGCTTACTGCTGACGATAAAAGCTTATACCGTTCGCTTCGACGTTACTACGATGCTGAGATGGTCAATTTCGTTTCGCGACCCAGCTCAAAGGGTCCGGCAACAAAACTATATTCGCTCAGCGACATAGGCCGCCACTTGCTTGGTAGATTTGTTCGACGCAATATACGCATTCTTATTACTAATCCGCAGATAAAGGAGATAACCGTATGAAAGATAGGCTTAGGATACTGGCTCATGATGTAAAAAGTCGCGGCTGGCGCGGCGTGGCACTGGCGTGCTGTGTAGTATTATCCATACTCGGCGCAATCAGTGAAGTACAACATATAAGTAAAGGTCTGCTTGAAGGCATAAGTCTTGTAGCGTTTGTGGTAGGCATGCTGATAATGAACCAGGACTCAAACAGAAATATGCGTTCGGCCAAAGCCGCAGTATACGGAACAATCATTATCGGTACACTATGGCTTACTGTGTTTATAGAAACTCTACAGCGATGGCTACGAGGAGTTCTCGCTAACGGAGAAGAGTTGCTACCGCTCGCCGTCAGTACCGGGTTCGTAGTGCTCTTCATAGTATTTGGGCTTGCCACTGGAAATATCGGCCGGCACCGCACTCACATAAAAGGCGTACCAAACAAAGACCTATTTAAGTAATGAGGGCGTCATGAAAGAATCAATTACGACACTATTACATGACATACGTAGCCGTGGCTGGCGCGGGCTTGCCATAGCACTGCTTGTGGCGACCTCTATGCTGACCATCATGCCGGGGATGGAAAGAGTCAGTAACTCTGTGCGTGGAGTTGCTTGGTTTGTAGTGTTTATTGCTGTAGCTGGGCTCATCGCTAAAGACTCAACTCGCAACATGAAATCTACGAAATCGGCCGTGTATAGCAGCATTATAATAGGTACGATCTGGCTTTCCTCTGCGGTAGAGGCAGTCTGGCGATTTGCTCACGATAAACCGATTCTGAAAATCCAGAACGAGCGCCTGGCCGATGGCTCCATAAAGGCAGCCTCCTTAGAATTTGCGCCAATAGTCGTAGCTACGTATTTGGCGGTGGTTTACCTGATAACTGGACTTATCGCGTACTATATAGGTAAACGCCGGAAAGACATAAAAGGCATAAAAAACCAAGATTTATTTCGCTAGACTTATGAGCTGCGGAACACCCAGTGTTTGTACCAGAGCCATTTCCAGACGGTGAAGAACAGGCTGGAAATCCAGAGACCAAGGAACGGGGTAACGCCAAGCCACTTCAGGCCGCCAACAATGGCGTAGTCTATAGGGATATTGAAGAGACTGAACGGCACAAACTTTTTCAGCACTTTTTTGTGCCCCTGCTGACGCGCCACATCGCTAAACGCCAGATAGTGCTGGATAAGATAATTCAGCGACCAGCCTATAAGGTCGGCTATTCCCTTCGCAACCAGCCAATGCCAGTGAAACAAACCGTATAGAAGCGAAAAAACGATATACCCGCTGGCGAAAAATACCGCGCCGCCAAGATTATAGTAGATGAATTGCAGAAGTCCGTTTTTGTTCGGTTTCAGCAGTACAAGTTGTCGTAAGTGGGCCGCAATCATTTACGCTCGTTCTTTCCGGTTTTCCCCCGCTAACGCAATGCCGGCGAGCCCCCACCACATATACGCCAACGTCACGTCAGCCCACGCGTAGGAGAGCATGTTTACCGCGGATAATCCGGCGAAGGTTGCCAGCAAAGCCCGGGAGAAAACATTACGCTGTTCGTACAGAGCCCGAGCAAGCCGGTAACAGAGTACGATAAAAATGCCAAGTCCAAGCCACCCCGTTTCTTGTCCGACTGAAATGAAATAGTTTTCGCTGTTGCGGGCGGGTGTTGTGTCTTCGAGCATGGAGGCTGGCCCTGCCGTCCCAAGCCCCCTCCCTAACGGTTCGGCTACAACATCCGTCGCACCTTCTCGCAGCGCAGACAGCCTGCCTTCATTCGACGTCTGAGCGGCTGTAGACTGGTCGTTCACATGCAGAATAGCGTTCTTAAAACCCTGATTGGTTTGGATGAGCAAAATACCCGCGAATAACACAAACAATACTACCCCCGAAGATACAAACATCAGCCGTGTGCTCAGCACCAACCGCTTACTTACCGCAACCCAGGCCAATCCAGCCACCACCAGCCCCACCCACGCACTGCGTGAAAAACTAAGGTACAGCGCCGCTCCAGCTACCATGAGCAGCAAATATTTACGAGCCCTCCGTCGCATAAAAACCCACGCGAGGAATATGCCAAAAAGCACATAGGCGCCGAGGGGGTTTGGGCCGCGCAGCGTCGACTGAGCTCGGATGGTTTCGGTGTCCTGGTTAATTGTCTGTATTGGCACAATTGTGACGCCCTTTTCATAGCCCACATGCTTCAGAAAGTCCGGTGGCAAAACAAAAAATTGCAACACGGCAAAAGCGGAGACGATAGCAAAGGGAACGAATACCAGTTTTTGCCAGTGCCTTACCAGCCAGCTGCGTTCAAGGGCGACCGCGTAGACCAGCACGAACCAAACAATGGGGCGAAGACTGAGCAACAGCCCATAGCTTGCTGGACGCAGACCGACATTTCCGCGCAGGGTCGAAGCGGCGAAATACAAAATGGAGAGAAGGATATAGAGAAGAATTGGCCATCCCAGGTGAAATTGGGATAGCCCGCGCCATACCCTCCGAATGCGCCCGCTTGCCAAAAACCATAGGCTTAGGCTCAGTACAACTACCTCCGGCCAAAGCCTGAGCAATGTATAGTGACCAACTACCGTAGAGGCCCATACCGTCAACAAGGCGTGCACAGGGACAACCGCCAGCACAAAAGCGACAACATAATCAGGTAGTCTAGTGCCGAGGTGGCGCTTGACAGACTGGTGCCTGGTAGCGCCCTTTGCCCTTTGCCCTTTGTCCTTTGTACTTTCCATATGCCCCTTAAGTATACCAGCGGGTTTGGGTGTTTCCATGATGACCGATATACTTATAGTCAATGAATGTGCGACCAATTGTCTTGACCGGTTCCATTGCCATAGACCGGATTATGAGTTTTTCTGGCTCGTATGAGGACTACTTGCACGCTGAAAAACTTGATAGCGTTTCTGTTTCGATATTCCTCGATAGCCTGCGCGACACGTACGGCGGGGTAGCAGCAAATATAGCGTACACACTGTCGTTGCTGGGCAACGAACCGTACCTGCTTGGCTCGGTCGGATCAGATGCGGTTGAGTACATGGAAAAACTCGCGCGGCATGGGGTGAACATAGCCCACATTCACGAAAGTACACTGCCGACAGCAAGTTTCAATGTTATTACCGACCGGGACCAAAACCAGGTTGGTGGGTTTTATCCGGGCGCAATGTTCGACAGTGACAGCCTCAGTTTAGAGCCTTGGCGCGGTCAAAACGCATTGGTCGTAATTTCGCCGCACGACCCCAAAACCATGCGTAAGCAAATAGAGGAAGCCCGCGAAATGAATCTGTCAGTGTGCTACGATATTGGCCAGCAGGTTAGCAATGCCCCCGCCGAAGATATCCGGGCAGGCATAGAGGCAGCAGAGATGCTTGTTCTAAACGATTACGAATTCGCTGTGCTCTGCAAGCGAACTGGGCTCGAGGCACATGAAATCACCGCGCAAGTCCCAGTGGTCCTCACAACTCATGGTCCTGAAGGGTCGCGGATTGAAGGTTCAGCCGTAGAAAAACCATTTGAGATTGGAGTCGTTACTCCAAACGAGGTAGTAGACCCGACCGGTGCCGGGGATGCCTACCGCGCTGGGCTGTGTTACGGCTACGCCCACGACTGGTCTTTACTCGAAGCGGCACAGCTTGGGGCAACCTGCGCAAGCTTTGCCATAGAAACACTGGGCACACAGACGCATACATTTGACCGCGAATCACTTGCAGAACGATATGAAAAAACTTTTGGCACACCGCCACCATTTAACCCTGTAAAGGAGAGTGTATGAACGATTATAAGGTAGCCGATATAAACCTCGCCGAGTGGGGGCGCAAAGAAATTCGCCTTGCAGAGAAAGAAATGCCGGGCCTCATGAGCCTGCGAGCTGAATACAAGGCAGCCCAACCACTCAAGGGTGCGCGGATTGCCGGGTCACTCCACATGACCATCCAGACGGCCGTACTTATCGAGACACTGGTCGAGCTAGGGGCAGAAGTCCGCTGGTCGTCCTGCAATATCTTTAGCACCCAAGACCAGGCGGCGGCAGCAATTGCAGCCTCAAACATCCCTGTTTTTGCCTGGAAGGGTGAAACCGAGGAAGAATACTGGTGGTGCGCCGAGCAAACCCTAACATTTACAGATGGTAAGGGCCCAAACATGCTACTCGACGACGGCGGTGACCTGACCGGACTCATCCATAGCAAACACCCTGAGTTGCTTGCCGATATCAAGGGAGTTTCCGAGGAAACCACCACTGGCGTGCACCACCTGTACCAAATGCTTGAGAAGGGTGCGCTGAAACTACCTGCCATAAACGTGAATGATTCGGTAACCAAAAGCAAGTTCGATAACAAATATGGCTGCCGAGAATCCCTGGTAGACGGCATCAAGCGCGCAACCGATGTTATGCTCGCCGGGAAAGTCGCTGTTGTTGCTGGCTATGGTGATGTAGGAAAAGGCAGCGCACAGTCACTCGCTAGCTACGGCTGCCGCGTACTCGTCACCGAAATTGACCCCATTTGCGCCCTGCAGGCACAGATGGAAGGGTACGAAGTCGTGCTCATGGAAGATGCTGTGAAGGAGGGTGACATTTTTGTCACCACCACCGGCTGCAAAGATATTATTACCGTCGAGCATATGGCGGCCATGAAAGACGCTGCCATTGTCTGCAACATTGGACATTTTGACGTGGAAATTCAGGTTGACCAGCTCATCAACACTGCCGGCGTTACGCGGGACGAAATCAAACCACAAGTCGACCAGTTTACCTTCCCCGACGGCCACCGCATAATACTGCTCGCGGAAGGCCGCCTAGTAAACCTCGGTTGCGCCACAGGGCACCCAAGTTTTGTTATGAGCAACAGTTTTTGCAACCAGGTGCTTGCACAGATTGAGCTGTGGACCAAAACGTATGAGGTTGGCGTATATATGCTACCGAAAGAGCTGGACGAAAAAGTCGCGCGCCTGCATGTCGAAGCTCTGGGGGGCAAGCTGACAGAACTCAGCGACGACCAAAGCAAATACATCGGCATATCCAAAAACGGCCCATTCAAACCCGAACATTACCGATATTAACTGGACGACTTGATAATCTCACTGTCATACCGGACTTGATCCGGTATCCATTCGCCAAGATAGATTCAGGTTAGCGACAAGGCATGGATCCTGAAACAAGTTCAGGATGACTGACCCACACTCACTTTTTGAATGTCATCTTGAGCGAAGCCAAAAGATCAAGTCTGATGTACGCCTAACGAGACCCCTCCACGGAGTTTACCCCGTACTTGATACGGGGGTCGGGATGACACAGGAGTAAAAAGTGAGTGTGGGTCAGGCAGGATGACACTCTGGTAAAACTTGTGCTACAATGGGCGTGCTTAACAAGTGAGATATCGAGAGTACGGCGAGCGTTCTAGCGCGGTGACCCGTCGGCAACCATCTGCTTTCAGTAGAACGGTGCTTCATCTAGCCTCTGTTACCAACGTAATAGCGGGAAAGATATGGTAGTAACCACTCCTTTCCTGC
>JBASZU010000050.1:0-5526 GCA_049661165.1 Saccharimonadales bacterium (SeqCode) | reverse complement strand
GCGGCGTTACCATACCCTCAGTGCACGTTCGTGGCTCTCCCTTTCATAGTTTAGCTACATTTGTAGCTGTGTATATGATACGAGTGAGTGTGGGTCAGACATAGTTTGCAATATATCAATAAGCGGTATAATACTAAGCGGTACCACTACATACGTGAAACAGACAAACATGTCATTAGCTACTATCAAATCTGGTGTGTACCCTGCGTCACTCGTTGGCTCCGGCTATGAGGATCGTCTAGTGGATGGAGGATTGAATCACCATAACGGAACAGGAGAGCCAACCGATCTGTTGCCTGTAATAAACTCCCTGTTTCTTCAACAGCGTCAAAGTTGGCCAGGGCTTGAAGCAAGTTTTTCTCAGCTCGGTCGTTTATCTACCCACGAAGTCGCCCTCGGCGAAGAAACCAACGTTGTCGTTCAGCTAAATGAAAGGCGTGCCGGTCGAGTAAGGCCAGGCTGCTTCCTGGATGCAGAGAATCTTCCGCCAGAGCAAAGGGGTACTGCCTTTGCGGGATTATTTGTTGCTATAAACCCATACCCAATTTTGAACGACCACCTCACTGGCATTTACCCGCGCCACACCGATCAGTCAATTGACCTCCTTCTTCAGCCTGCACTTCGTATTTCACGAGCACTCGGTCCTGAGTTTGCAGTTTTTTATAATGGTCCACTAGCTGGCGCGTCGGCACCAGGGCACGCGCATGTTCAGGCGGTAAGATATGGTAAGTTTCCGGTGGAGCAAAGCCTTGAACGCATTGACAAACCAGGGCTGGTACGTCGAGAGAGTCACTCTACATTCCTTTTGCCCCCTACGCTTGGAAGAACAGTACTTTCTATTGAAAGTCCTGATATATCTACCGCCGAGCATACCGTGCGAGAAGTTATCGGGTGTTTGCCCAGGGAGGGCGATGACCATTACGACGAGCCTCGGCTGAACCTCCTTATTCGCACGCTTCCAAATGGCGTCGTGCGTACCCTCATTACCCCCCGAACTAAACCAGAAGTGAAGCTTGGAAACGAATCGGTCATACGACCGGCCACACTTGAAGCGATTGCAGGAATAGTAGTGGTTTCAACCGTAGATGACCACGAACACCTGCGCGGCAACCCAGACGGTATTAGGGGTATTTATGCCGCAACAACACGTGGTTCAGAGGAAACACGCGAACACCTAGGCAAACTTCTGGCGGCGTAGCGTTTGGCAGTTGCAACTACGCCAACAAACAAGTATAATCTCTCCCTGTTAGCCGTACTGGTTTCTAACCAAAATCACAAACCAGGGAGCGAAGTCGACCGTTTGTGATTTTGAGAGGAACGCCTGGTTAAGACTGGAGCTCGGCGAAAGAAAATTATTTTTTTTCGGCGCAGCGGAAGTCGTTGCCAAGGTGTGACGAGCGGGTCTAGCTCAGTTGTTTAGAGCGCGTCCTTGCCAAGGACGAGGCCAGGGGTTAGAGTCCCCTGACCCGCACCAAGTAAAAAGTCTCACGAAAGTGGGGCTTTTTACTTGGTTCTGGGCTGAGAGATTCTAGCCTCTGGCCTCGTAAAGTCCAGGTTGAGAGCCGCCAGTGGCGGGTCGCAAGGCCGGAAACTGATTGCGAGCTATGTTTGCAGTAAGTTGAGGCGGGGCCGAGATCCGGCTGAAGCTTGCTTCAACGAGATCGTGGCAGAGCGCCATTAGTACTTCGCAAAGAAGTTTTTGAAATCCAGGGCCCGAAATCTAGGAGCTAACGAACTCACCCCTTACTTGGGTTAGATCCTTTAGCCGTTCATTTACTCTGTACATTTCTTACTTAGATACCAGATGAGGCTAGTTTGGGATTCTGGTAGTATACTTGTGGTATGGATACACCGTCTGACGTACCGGAGAAAACTAGGCTATCTTGGTTACATATGACCAAAAAGCGCGTCATTATCATAGCGACTCTTGTTAGTTTACTAGCAATCACGTTTGGTGTTGTTTTCTCAGCGATGCAACAAACTACCGCAAAAAAATCTACGGCGGCAGGTACTCAATTCATAAAATCTGCTGAAACCTATGTCATGTCCACCCTTCCCAAAGCAATTTTGAAAGCGGAAGCGGAAGATTCTAAGATTGTAAATAAGGCAAATGACAGCCGTCCAGCCCCACCACCGTCACTCGACACTGTGCTCACAAAAGAACAGCGCACCGCAATGAATGCACCATATGTCTTGCCATATGAGATGAGTGCCAAATCACTTGCGTCACATGCACCACCAAAGCTTGCCGCCATTCCTGACGGCGCACAAAAGAGTGCGCAATACGCTAAGGCAGAGGCCTTACAAACAGACTTACAGGACATGTACAAGAAGATTGGCGAAAGGTATGCTGCCGAAAATTGCAGCGTAGAAGTAAGAAACGCAATCATGGCTCTAAATATGGAGATTACTGACAAAGAAGAGGCTCCTCGACGCTCTGACGCAATCGGTGTAAAAGAACTTTACGAAGAGGAGCTGCCTATTTTTGAAAAATATTATGCCCAAATCGTAAACGACCAGACGAAGGTGTGCCTTACAAACAGCAAGATGAGAATTTTTGATAGTCAATTTGCAAACATCATAAAACAACGTAGATACGTTGCAACACAAATTGGTGCTGGTGTGCGCGGCGAACCACTACACCGACCAATCCTGAGCTCAGTAAATTCATACAAAGAGATCGTCGCAATGCAGCTCTCCCTGTCAATCTCAAGTTTCAACCAAACTAAAGTAGACCCCAAGACAATACTTTACGATTTTGCCGTTGAACAGTTTCCTTACCTTAAACCAGATATTCGACAGTTTATGTATTAAGACCTCGTAACATCTATCGAAAAGAAGCTAGGGCTTTTGTTTTTTGATATTATGCCAAATGGGATTCTGCAAACTACTATTTAGGCAGGCACCCTAGGTGCTTATGGTTTAAGTCTATTTCTCAGTCAAAGGTGTGTTTTATCTTACACGAATTTCGCACCAGCCAGCCTGCCTCAGATGCGGAGCATCTGACACCGCTGACTTCTTTAAACTCCTGCACATGTTTCCCTTCCAGTGCATTGGCTTCGCCTCTTTTCTCACTGCTCGGAAAGAAAAAGTAAACTTCTTTCTTTCCTGCGCGGCTGCGATACCACTCACCGTACTACAGTACGGCTCGTGGAGCCTGTCCTGAACTTGATTCAGGATGCTTCGAGGAGAAAATGCTCATGAGTACAAAGCGCGAAACGCGTGACTTACAAAATAGTTGTGGCAAGCTGACGCATTTGCACGGCTTGAGTTTACACCTCTGTTAGGCTACAATACTCTGTTAGTGTGGCTCTTTAGCTCAGTTGGTAGAGCAGAGGCCTGAAGAGCCTTGTGTCCCCAGTTCGAGTCTGGGAGGAGCCACCACGAAAGGACCGGTCGAAAGACCGGTTTTTTCGTGGTAGAGGGTACCAGACTTGAACTGGATGCGTGAGCGACAGCAAACCACTAGTTCGACGCCAACGGAGCCACGCGCAGGAGTTTACTCCGAGCATGGCGCAGTGTGCGAGCGCAGAGAGGTCTGGGAGGAGCCACCAAGTAACAACCCCAGTTGCAAGCTGGGGTTGTTACTTGTCTAGCGATAGCTAGGCGAAGAAAAGCTCTAGCTTATTGCAGTACCAAAAGCGCGGCCGATGGCGTATGTCACCGCCATAGCAGTCATACCCCCTACGAGCACACGTAGCACCGCCGCGCGTTTGTTCGCGCCACCAAATTTTGCGCTGTAGTAACCGGTGAGGAACAGCCCCGCAATGACTGCCAGCAGCGTGGTCTTTATGCGGGTACTATCGGGCGAGGCAACCGCCGCCGCGAGCGGTATGAGCGCCCCCAGCCCAAACGAAAAGAACGAGGCGATACCTGCTGTCATGGGGTTAGTGAGATCATTTTCATCGAGTTTTAGTTCGGCCTCCAGGTGCGCCTTTACCGGGTCGTCGGCACTGAGTTCGCGCGCAAACTGTAGCGCGGTTTTGTGCGAAACACCTTTTGCCTCATAAAAGGCAGCGAGGTCTTCCATCTGACCAGCCGGATCTTTTTCCAGCAGCTTCTTTTCACGCGCTATGAATGCCCGTTCGGTGTCACGCTGCGTGCTAACCGATATGTACTCGCCAACCGCCATGCTAATAGCCCCGGCAATTAGTCCAGCAAGACCAGCCGTAAATATTGCACCTTTGTTGTTGGTAGCTCCCGCCACACCAAAGATGAGCCCTGCGGTACTAACAACGCCATCGTTTGCGCCAAGCACGGCCGCGCGAAGTCCATTGAGCTTGTCGTTTTGTGAAAGTGCTAGTTTTTTCTTGAGTTCGTCCATAGGTGCCTTCTTTTCTATATATTGAAAAATGAATTGGTCAGTATCTTTGAGATACGTTTGGTGGGATTGGAGGGGCTCGAACCCCCGACCTCAGCAATGTGAATGCTGCGCTCTAGCCAACTGAGCTACAATCCCTATCCAGGAGAGCCTTGCCACATCCTGCGGCCCCGGAAGTTCACCGTTACAACCAAGTTTGCACCGGAACATTCCCTTGCGGACAGTCACTGACTATCCTCACCTCCTCGCCGATTCGGAATAAACCCGAATACGGCTCTCCTCCTGCCCTAAAGCTCGGCTATCGCCTCGTTGACGATACAGGATACTTCGGTTGCACTAACAAGTATACGCTAGTCTTTTGGTGATGTGGAGAGGTGCCATAGGTGGCAGTGGCGGCAGTGATAGGCGTGGGGGCGGCTGCCATACCAGTACTCACTTGTGGTAGCCGTGGCCTCAGCCTGTTTTTTTGTGTCAAAGGCAATCTTGTCTGCACAGGGTAGTTTTACTTCATCTTTATCGTCCATATCTGTTATTGTACCCCAATGCCAGTTTAGTTTTCGTCTAACCAGTTATTTTTCCTTACTAACGTTTCTCCGGTCGTGTGATCACGTGTCAACTGACCTAGCAAAGTGAGCATTTCAACGCGTAAACCTTCTAAGGGCAGTACAATTCCCTCGTAACTGGTGGGCGGCAGCTCTGCTCTCTCGGCAGCGCTATATCTCCTAACGAGCCCTAAATCCTCCAGATCTTCACGAGGTAACAGATAGTATACTGTAGTCACGCTTGGAGCATGTCTTGGTATGTTTGTACGGCAGGCGCGACACGGCTCCATTGTCGAGACGATTGTATCAATACTCGATCCAGGCCAGCCTAAGCTCGCACTCAAGATTGCATATATTTCAGCGTGCAGCTCTGGGGCATTTAGTCTTTTATCTGATGCTACTCCAATCCCGCGCGTCCATCCGGAAGAGAGAGCAACCGCACCGACAGGTACATCGATACCACGCTGTTCCCATGCTGCACGTGCGATTCTCACCGCATAGCTAGCTGCTTCCTCAATATGCTGCGGGACTGTCAGCAAAAAGTAAGGAATATACTAGGACGCCGAGTATAAGATCCCAGCAGCTACAATGGCTTCATGGATCAAGCAAATCGGCGTACTCATAAAACTGAGCACACTAAGAAATATACGGGCTTAAGTGATG
>JBASZU010000049.1:0-11420 GCA_049661165.1 Saccharimonadales bacterium (SeqCode) | reverse complement strand
TGTCAACCTCCCCTTTTAGCGAACACCCTGTCTCTCTTGTTGAGACTGGCAGCGTAAGCTGCCGGGCTCATCTTTAATGCGCTGTGGATACGCTTATGGTTGTAATAGTAGATGTGCAGGGCAATGGCTTCGTGGAGTGCCGCTAAGTTTTTGTATTGTGTCAGGTTGCAGACTTCGCGCTTGAAGCCACCAAACCATCGCTCCATGAAACCATTCTGCCAGGGGCTGGCTTTGGTGCTCGCACTAAGTTGGATTTCCATTTTGTTGCAGAGGTCTTGGTGCCTGTAGCTCAAGTATTCAGAACCTTGATCAGAGTGGAGGATTGCTGGCGCTGGATGCTTGCTGAGTGCATCGAGTAGTGCCTCGTGGGTCAGCTCGCTGGTATGTCGTGTACCGAGCCGCCAACCAACCACTTGCCTGGTTTTCAGGTCGAGCACCACCGCCAGATAGTGCCAGCGATTCTCGAACCACAGGTATGTAAAGTCCTGCGCCCACGCATGAGCATTGACCATGTCGGCATAGCTTTGACCGTCCTGTGGCCGCAGCTCGTCTTTAAGACGAGCGTAGCACTGTAGAGCGTTAGGCGGTGCACTAATCTCTGCTGCTGCAGACCAACCGCTCCGACGCTTCTTAGTTGGTGTCGGTATGATAACACCCGCAAGCGTACGGATACGTCTGGTTTTCTTTTTGTTCCAGCCAAGGTGCAGTGCTAACCGGTCGACGCCGTAGAATGGGTGGAGTTCGTGGGCTGCCTGTAGCCGCGCAATAGCCTGTCGGTCGGTTTCTGCTTGTTTCGCTGGACGAACATAGTAGCTTGTCCGGCCAAGGCCCAGGAGCTTGCTGTATTGCTTGCGCCACCCTGGGTCGACCTCGTCCAGGGCAGCTAACCTTTTGGGCGCTGACTTTCGGCGGTCAGCCTACCAAGCACTCGGTAGGCCTGCTCAAGCTCACGCTTGAGTCGATTGTTTTCGAGGATGAGGTTACGGTTGCCGTCTACAACACCAGCTCTTAGCCAACCGTAGATGGTCTTGCTACTAACCCCGTACTGGTCAGCAGCTTCACTGACCTTGAGACCACCATCTCGTATTTTGAGGATGATTTCATCTTTTATATGTTGCTCAATATGTTTGCCAACAGGCATACGAAAAACTCCCTTCAGATTAGATATATTGTACCGCCTGCTAGCTAGACGGTGTGTTCAGTATATGGGGAGGGTGACATTCCCTCGTAGCTTTTGGCTTATTATGCTAATAGATTTATACTACTGATATGAAAAGGCCGGGATGGAAGGCTGGGGCGGCACTGGGGTTGGTTCTGGCTGGGGTGGGTGCGGCGGTGTGGTATTTTGTTATTCGCACTGAAGCTCCGGCGGTAAAGCCTGCTGTAAACTCAGGTAAGACTGTAAAAAAGATTGAACCGAGTGGTGTTGTTACCTTCGCTGCCATGGGTGATATGCTCGCGCACGACTCGGTGGTAGCGCAGGCGAAGGCGGCTGACGGCAGCTACAACTTTAAGCCATACTTCGCAAATATCCGGCCGTTGTACAAAAATGCCGATGCGGTGTTTTGCAATGCAGAGGGTTTGACGACCGGTGACGCGTTTGGGATAAGCGGCTACCCGGCATTCAACGCGCCGACAGAGTTTGCGCGTGACCTTGTGCTCGGGGCCGGATGCAACGTAATAGGGCTAGCGAACAATCACATTAACGATAAAGGTCAGGCGGCAATAGATGCAGATATCGCAGAATGGGAAAAGTTGAAGCCCTTGGCTGTGGCTGGGGCGAACCGGACGCCGGAAGAACAGATGACAGTACGGTACTTTACAAAAAATGGGGTGAAAATTGCGTTCTTGGCCTTTGCAGATTACAGCAACAACAAAAACTATACTCCGTATGGGTTGAACATATATCACAATACCGACCTTGTCGAGCGACTTCTCGCTACGGCACGGGAGAACGCAGATGCAGTCATTGTGTCAGCGCACTGGGGAACGGAAGATTCAAATATAGTGAATGTCGACCAAACGGCTGCGGCACAACTTTTTGCAGATAACGGTGCCGATGTTGTTATAGGAACAGGGCCGCACGTGTTACAGCAAGCGACATACCTAACCGCTGCAGATGGGCGCAAAACGTTGGTGTGGTATAGCATAGGAAACATGCTTTCTTCGCAACTACAGGTAAATGAGCTAACAGGAGTGATTGCTGGTTTCACCTTAAAAAAACAAGCAGATGGCGGTGTGCGCGTGGAACGGCCAACAGCGCAGGTAACGTTCGTGAGCTACGATTGGTCCACTGGTGATAGGGCTGCTGGTCGTCTTAGTACGCGGAGTAATTTGCAGCTGAGACCGCTCAGCCAAAGCGGCAACGCTGTTAGTGATATGTTTGGACAACAGTACAGTGCTAGCGAGCGAGAAACCTATGTGAAGACGACGCTGGGTAGCGACGCAGGGGTTACTGTAGTTCCGTAGCTATTACACAACCCCCACAACCTAACTACTAACTACCAACTACTTCACCTCGCCGCGACTCTTCAGTTCCGCCAGTGCCGTCTGCAGGTAGGGGTAGGCTTCGTCTAGTGTGAGCTTGCTTTCGTGAAGAGCAGGAGCCAGGTCGCGGCCAACATAGCGGAAGTGCCACGGTTCATACTGGTACTGGGTAATGTCGATTTTATCCGCCGGGTAGCGCAAAATAAAACCGTATTCGTAGGAGTGGGCTGCAAACCACTTACCTGCCTCGGTTTCCCCGAAACAAACTTCTAGGTAGCATGCTCGTGAGGTTAAGCTCACATCGAACGCCAAACCGGTTTGATGTTCGCTTTGACCTGGACGAGCGCTAAATTTATTGGCAGCTTTTTCACCGTATAACCGGGAATAATTTGTGAAATATACCTGCTGCTGCTCGTACGAACGGTAGCCGCTGGCTAACATAACATCATGCCCAGCTGCCTGTGCTGCTTTGAACAATGCTACGGCGTCTGGTTCAATATCGGCGCGTAGCGACTGCTCTGCCGTAGATTTGTCGGTGCGAGTTTTGACTGCCGGAACTGCAAGGTTAGAGGGTACGTACTGTGCGTTATTAAGTGGGTATCTTTTACTGACAACAACCCAGAGACTGTCTGGCTTTCCGTAATCCTCTATTCGCGCAGGGATTGACGCGGAAGCTGGGAGGAGGAGCTGCACTGGTGGCTTAGGGGCTGGCTTTGTGCCGTGAACACTATTTGTCCTTGTAGGTTCGACTATTTTGTCCGTGCGCGTTTGCAGAACCGCAAAACCCCCTATTCCTACCACGAGCGCCACGACAAAAAGTTTCTTATACACAATGGGTGTAGTATATACCCAAACGCCATAACTTTTCATTCTTCACCCATTCTTTCCAGCCAAAACTATGCTTACTCTCCTCACCATATCTCGATATGCTTCGTCGGGTATGCATAGTTTTACCTCGGAAATCTCTGGCTGAAAATTTCGGAAACTCATGTTATTTGGGTATGGCACTAGAATTGCTTGCAACAGAGATATTTACGACGTATAGTACGTGGTAATACACTATGAGAAATCAGACAAATTCGGCCGAATACATCGAGCCGCTGCATGTAAATGGTATGCATGGCAGACTTCTCAGGGCTCCTTCAACAAACCGTCGGAAGCGAGAAATATTGCTTGTATATGGCCACCATGCGCTTCTTGAGCGATGGTGGGGACTCGTGCAAAACTTGCAATCATACGGCAAAGTTACCATGCCGGATCTCCCAGGATTTGGTGGTATGGATAGTTTTTATGCTATAGGTCAGCAAGCTTCAATAGATGACTATGCCGATTATCTCGCTTCCCTTGTAAAGATGTATTATAAGCGTAAGCGGGTAACAATTGTTGGCATTTCTTTTGGATTTGTTGTTGCTACCCGGATGTTGCAACGTTACCCAGAGCTTGTACACAAAGTTGATTTCGTTGTGAGCATGGTTGGTTTTATGCATAGAGATGATTTTTTGTTCCCGCCCAAAAAACGTACGGATTATCATATTTTGAGCCGAATATTGGGCTCACGACCGATTCCATTCATCATAAGGTATGCCATGCTAAACAGTTTTGTTGTGGGTAAGGTTTCTCAGCGGTTGCCAGCTGGCCGTAGACGACTCGCCGACAAAGATTCGGACTATAAATCTCGCTATATAGATTTTGACGTTAAGCTCTGGCAGGCCAATGATGTTCGGACACACTGGCGAACAACCAGCGAATTTCTGGATTTAGACAACTGCCAAGTACTCATTGATCTGCCGGTATGGCATGTTCAAGCGAGCGGAGAGCACTATTTTGATAATGCTATTGTAGAACAGCACATGAGAGTCGTGTATAGCAAATATGACAGCGTCGTTATGCGTTCTGCAGCGCATACCCCGACTATTTTGGCAGATAAAAAGGAGCAGGCCGTCATGTTGCCGCAGCGTCTTAGGAAAGAACTTTCCAGGGCGCAATAGATAACAATCTGCTAAAATAGATGTAAGTATGAAAATTGGATTGGTCTGCCCCTATAGCATTACCAAAGGCGGTGGGGTACAGGAAGTAGTGAAGGCGCTACAGCAGGAATACACAAAACTCGGTCACGAGGCTCTCATAATCACGCCGCAGCCCAAAGAACCGTATACTAACCGTTCGCACCGTGTTATCTTTGTCGGCTCATCGACAGATTTTAAGGCGGTCGCAACTACAACACAGATCAGTGCCAGTGTCCTGACGGATGAAATCGACAGTATGCTGGAGCAAGAGCAGTTTGACATTTTACATTTCCACGAGCCGTGGATTCCGGTGCTGAGTCGCCAAATCCTGAGCAGGAGCACCAGTATCAATGTTGCAACCTTTCATGCAAAACTGCCGGAGACTATCGCTAGCCGGGCTCTTTCGAAAGTGATAATTCCGTATACGAAACCACTGCTCCGCCATATTGACGCGTTTACCGCTGTCTCCGACGCCGCAGCGGAGTATGTCCGCTCGCTTACTGATGTCGATATTCAGATTATCCCGAATGGTATCCACGGCGGGCACTTTCGCCGTCCCGTCAAAGATCCTGAACCCCCTCTTTACGATAAAACCATTTTATACATCGGCCGTCTAGAAAAACGGAAAGGTGTGAAATATCTCCTGCAAGCTTTTCAGCTTTTGCAGCTCCGACTGCCAGAAGCACGACTCATCATCGCTGGAGATGGGGTAGACCGCGAAAAACTCGAAGACCTCAGCGAAGAGCTTGAGTTACGTGGTGTTAACTTTCTTGGTTACATAGATGATCATACAAAACTTCAACTTCTGCACGGAACCAGCTTGTTTTGCTCTCCGGCGATTTACGGTGAAAGCTTTGGCATAGTCCTGCTCGAGGCTATGGCAAGCGGCCTGGTGACAGTTGCCGGAAATAATCCTGGGTATGAAAGTGTCATGTCTGGCCTGGGGCAACTTTCGCTGGTGGACCCGCGAGATAGTAAAGAGTTCGCACACCGTTTAGAGCTGCTGCTGACCGATGAAGGAATTCGCCAGCTATGGATGAAGTGGGCCAAGAAGAATGTACGCCAATATGAATATTCCAAGGTCGCCGACATGTACCTAGCTGCCTACACTACTGCGCTTGAACGTGGTAAATCTAACGAAAAGAAGGATTTCGATGAAGATTGGTATCGTACTTGACGATACGCTCGACACTACCGACGGCATCCAGCAGTATGTCTTGTGTCTTGGCGAATGGTTGGGCGCGCGCGGGCACAAGGTATGTTTTTTGGTGGGAGAAACGTATCGCAAAGATTTACCAGATCTGCATAGTCTGAGCCGAAACATTAAAGTTACTTTCAATGGCAATCGTCTCTCCATGCCCCTGCCCGTATCGAAGCGAACTCTAAAAAGCCTCTTGCAAGAACTTCAACTTGACATTCTCCATGTACAAACACCATACAGCCCATTTCTGGGAGGACGGCTGATTCAACTAGCCCCTGCTCAGACTGCCGTGATTGGTACCTTTCACATCCTTCCGTATGGCTTTATGGCAAGGCTTGGCAGTGGTATCTTGGGTAAAATCAACACGGCAACTGCTAAACGTTTTGACGCCATGATGGCAACATCTACACCCTCGCAGGTGTTTGCTGGACGGCACTATGGGTTTACGAGTGTCGTAATGGCCAATCCGTTTCGGCACGATAGTTTTTCCCAGGCTCGCCGCGGCAAGCCGGCAACACGCAATATAAAAAGGATCGTGTTTTTAGGAAGGCTCGTTGAGCGTAAGGGTGCGTACGAACTGCTGAAAGCTATCCAGTATCTATTGGAACATAAACTTACACGGGTGGCTTTTGAGGTAGTGATTGCTGGCAAAGGTTCCCAGCATCATAAACTTGTCAATTTCACCCAGGAAGCTGGTTTAACAGATGTGGTTACGTTCTCGGGTTTTGTCAAGGAACCCGATAAAGCCAGCTTGCTCGCTTCTGCCGACATAGCAGTATTCCCTAGTACTGCCGGTGAAAGTTTTGGCATAAGCCTACTCGAGGCGATGGCGGCTTGTCGAGGCGTGGTACTTGCCGGTGATAATCCAGGCTATGCGTCAGTAGTTGCTGATCCCAGGCAGTTGTTCAACCCAACCGAAACCACCGAATTTGCCAAGGTACTTGCCCGGTGGTTGAGCGACGATATCATCCGTGATCAGATAGCAAAACTTCAGCAGGCCTACGTCAAACAGTTCGATATAGATGTCATTGGACCCCGAATTGAAGAAATTTATACTCATGCTTTGCAAAAACGTAGGGCTTCGTGACATAATCTAATTATGGCGAGACTATTTCCCAAAGATAACTCGGATTTTGAAGTAACAATTTCAACACATACTATCGTGCGTGTCATAAGCCTTACTGCCCTCGCCGTACTACTAATAATGGCTATCAGGCAAAGTGCCGGCACACTGACACTTATTGGCGTAGCATTTTTCCTCAGCCTCGCGCTTAATAGTCCCGTGCAATGGTTGGCAAAACGACTGCCTGTAAAAAAGCAAAATCGCCGGACGTTTGCCACGGGCATTTCCATCGGGCTTATTCTCCTGACGCTCATTGGGTTTTTGGCTGCGGTTGTCCCGCCCATAGCGAAGCAAACGGCTGGTTTCTTGAGTGATTTGCCCCAGCTCATCGATCAAACTCGGAGCGGCGAAGGGGCTCTAGGAAGTTTTGTCGAAAAGTACAATCTTGATTCGCAAGTAGAAAAATTATCGTCTCAGCTGTCGTCGCGACTGGATGATATAGGTGGTTCTGCCGTTTCTGCTGTGTCAAAAATTGGCAGTAGCGTTTTTGCTACGCTTACGGTAGTGGTGTTGACTGTTATGATGTTGGTAGAGGGGCCAAAGTGGGGCAAGCTGTTCGAGGGGCTTCTGCCCGAGTCGCGTCGCGCCCGTGCTAATCGGCTAGCTAGAGATATGAATAAGGTCGTCCGTGGCTACGTGAACGGTCAAGTCATTTTAGCGGCGATTGCGGCTATCCTCATTGTCCCTATGCTATTTGCTATGCATGTCGCCTACCCACTCGCACTTATGGTTGTTGTGTTTATCTGCGGGCTTATTCCTATGGTCGGCCATACTATAGGGGCGGCCATATGCACGCTCGTTGCACTGTTTACCTCGTTGCCTTCAGCACTTTTTGTACTGGCGTACTACATTTTGTACCAACAGATCGAAAACTATGCGGTACAGCCACGTGTGCAGGCTAATAGCACAAACATGTCGCCACTGCTGGTGTTCGTGGCAGTCCTACTTGGCGCAAACTTCGGCGGACTTCTCGGTGCGCTGGTAGCCATTCCTGTAGCGGGATGTATCCGGATTCTCGTCTTGGACTACTTGGAACGACGCGATATTCTCACCCCAGCGACAGTACACGATGCGAAAACTCCTGGCGGCAATATATAACCAGTTAAAGCCAGTACCAGACGCTGCCTTTTGGGGTATCTCTCAGACCGATTCCTTGGGAAATGAGCTGGTCTCTCAATTCGTCTGATTTTGACCAGTCTTTGTTTATTCGTACTTTTTCTCGCTCGGCAATAAGCATTTTTTGTGTCTCAGAAATATCGTCCCGAAAAAGCGCGATGCCTAGCATGTCCTGGACTTGCTGCATTAGTTTGGTAACAACGTTCAGATTATCGGAAGTCATTCCCTCTTGCTCAACAATTTGTGCGGCCGTGTCGATAACGTGGAGTGCGGCCACTGTGTCAAGATCGTCTTGGAGTGCTATGGCAATTGAGTCTAATATGTTTTTCGGATTGGAGCTAGATGTCGAAGGTGTTCCATGCGGTTGCCAACGCATATCAAATGTTTGTTTCCAGCGGGTCAGTCGGTTTGCAGCGGCCTCAAGGTTATCCCAGGTGAAGTTCCCCTCTGTTCTATAGTGCTTCCCGAGTGAAAATACTCGAAACGCATCTAGGTCATATCCTTTGTCTAGAATATCTTGCAGCGTGTAAATGTTGCCTAGACTTTTGCTCATTTTTTGGCCGTCGGCTTTCAGGTGGTTGTTATGTACCCAAAAGGTGCTAAATGGTTTATCGGTGACAGCCTCGGTTTGTGCAATTTCATTCGTGTGGTGCACTGGTATGTGGTCAATGCCACCAGTGTGTATGTCAATTTGGTCACCCAAAGTTTCACGGGCGATGACAGAACACTCTAGGTGCCACCCGGGAAAGCCTACGCCCCAGGGACTATCCCATTCCATGTCACGTTTCTTACCGCCTTCCGAGGAGTTCGGTGAAAACTTCCACACCGCAAAGTCGGTGATGTTGCGTTTTCCTGCAACACTAACGCGGGCACCACCCTCGAGCCCAGCTATGTCAAGTCGGGCGAGTTTGCCGTAATCACTGAGCTTAGCAGTGTCGAAGTACATGCCGTCACCCGGTATTTCATACAAATAGCCCTTTTTATCAAGAATTTCAGCAAATGCAATCTGCTGTGGAACCATATCGGTTGCGCGTACGAGATGGTCGGGTCGAACAAGGCCCAACAGTGCTGCTTCTTTTTCGGCGACCGCAATATATTTTGCGGCCACGTCCCAGGCAGTGATGCCTTCGCTGCGGGCGCCCTTTTCCATTTTGTCTTCACCGTTGTCGTCGTCGCTTGTCAGATGGCCGACGTCGGTGATGTTTTGCGTGCGCTCTACGGTGTAGCCTTCAGCCCGAAGGGCTCTCACCAGGACGTCCCAGTAGATATAACCAAGCCAGTTCCCGATGTGCGGCTGGCTGTAGACTGTTAGCCCACAGGTGTACATTCGTACCGTGCGACCATCGAGCGGATTGACAGCTTCTGGCTGTCGAGTTAGGGTATTGTATAGTTTCATGCAATATCTCCATGGGTGGTTTGAAGCAAATCTGAAGCGAAACGGATGCACTCAGTCTTCACTTCATCGTAACTGCGACCGTCCGTAACCTTAAATCCAGCGGCATAGTCATGTCCGCCACCACCCATGTGTTCCGCAAGCTTTGCTGCTACTGGGTGGCCATTGTTGGCGCGTAGTGCTGCCGTAACACGTCCGTCGTCGTAACTTTTGATTACAATGGCAAGCGCAACACCGCGAACCTGAAGCATATCGAACTGTATGAGCGGTGCTGGGTTATACAGCGGGCTGTATTCGTTTATTTCCCGTTGGGGAATGTGCACGAGCGCAACCGTGCCGTTTATGTAGAATTCGGTTCGGCCAATAAGTGTTCCCTTGTAGGAGTAAATTTTTTCGGGCATTTTGCCGTATTCGCGGCGGAGTTCCTCGAGACGAGGGCGGTTTGCACCCAGTTCGGTTAAGTCGGCCATGGTTCGGTAGGTGGTTGCTGTGGTAAGGTCGTTCATAAGTCCTTGGGTATCGCCTAAGATTGAGGTCATAATATGTTCTGCCGCTTCACTTGAAACAGCCCAACCAAGTGAAATGCTCAGATGAAAAATGAGCTCCCCGGTGGAAGCGACGTGTTCATCGATAATCTGGAGAGCTGTAAAGTCTATCTTTTTCTCGACGGTAGCGTGGTGGTCAAGAACAATGCATGGCTTTGATTTCACCCAAGCTAGTTGGCGACTTTTATCGAGCTTGTCGAGCAGTGTGTAGGTGCTGGCGTCGACAATGATGCTGAGATCGAACTGGCTGGGGAGGGTATCTACCACCCTATCCCAACCCGCTAGGTAGCGCAAATACTCTGGCACATTGACGCCACAGTATAGGATGATGTCTTTTCCGAGGTCGCCCAAAATGTGCTCGAGTGCTAGGGCGCTGCCAAGGCTATCGGCGTCCGGGTTATCGGCTTGGATGACAACAATCTTTTGCGCTGCTTCTATGGCTTCCCGAATTTTCTCCTGCATACACACTATTGTACTTCGGTAGGACAGATATACAAAGTCGTTATGCTATGCTGTAGGTATGAGCCAGAAAAAAGACTTCAAACAGCTGCGGGAAATGCTGGCAGAGGCTGAAGAAATTGTGGCTGTTGGTTCTCGCTGGCGACATTATAAAGGGGGCGAGTACCGCGTGACAGCCATAGCTTTTGACGAAGAAACCCTTGACTTTGAAGTTATCTACTCACCATTTGATGCACCAGATATTCACTTTGCCCGCTGGATGAGCGTCTGGCTTGAGACAGTCGAATGGCAGGGTGCTACACTTCCCCGTTTTGAGCACATTTCTGCTTAGATCCGGTCGGTATTTATGGGTTATTTGGTGTGCCAATCACCCAGTGCGTTATTTTTATAATGTGTGCAAGCATTAAGGGAAGATTGATAGGAAAGCTAGGGTTATAGTATTTGTCTGACTGGCTACCCGGATTTTGTTCGCTTTTGGCGGCAGGATCGGAAGACAAATGTTCCATTATTGAAGGGTTTGCCTGCCTTCTAGCGCGCGGCCGAGGGTAATTTGGTCGGCGTATTCTAGGTCGACACCAATTGGTAGTCCACGGGCGAGGCGAGAAATCTTCACCGTTTGACCTTCTAGCTGCTGTTGGATGTATAGGGCCGTAGACTCACCTTCTACACTGGCGTTAGTGGCTAGGATAATTTCACTGACGTTATCTTCTTTGACACGCTGAATAAGTTCCGCTATGTGCAACTGCTCTGGCGAGACGCCATCGATTGGCGAAACAAGACCGCCAAGCACATGGTAGGTGCCGCGAAATGCTGCGGTTTTCTCTAGAGCAACGATATCCAGTGGTTCAGCGACGACGGCTATGAGTGTTTTATCACGCTTTGGGTCGCTGTACAGCGGCGAAACCTCTTCACTGGCGTCGATGAGAGCAAATGTCTTCGGACAATATTTTACGCCTTCGTGAAGTGCGCTTAGGGCTGAGGCGATCTGGTGAGACTTTGCGGGATCACGCCGCACCAAATAGTAGGCGTAGCGTTCTGCGGTACGCGAGCCGACCCCCGGCAAGTTGCCAAATGCTTCTATGAGCTCCTC
>JBASZU010000048.1:0-3331 GCA_049661165.1 Saccharimonadales bacterium (SeqCode) | reverse complement strand
CATTGCAGCAGGTACGGGATAATTGTGCGAAAGCACGGGCGCGTATGGGGCAGGCACGGGCGGAGCACTGGGCGTTTGGGGCGTTTAACCTCGATGACCAAGCGACCCTGAAGGCCGTGGCACTGGCGGCTCAAAAGGCTGGCGCACCCGTTCTGGTAGAAGTCAGCCAGGGTGAGGTCGATGACATAGGCCTTGCCAACGTGCGCGACTTGGTAGACAACGTTAAACGCGAATACGGCGTGGAAATGTACATAAACCTCGACCACAGTCCGTCTGTAGAAGCAGCAAAAAAGGGAATAGATGCCGGCTACGAGTTCATCCACATAGATGTGTCGCAGGCCAACCACGATGCGAGCGACGAAGAAATCATCGCGGCCACACGCGAAGTGGTTGAATACGCCAAGTTCACCGGGGCACTCGTGGAAAGTGAGCCGCACTATTTTGGCGGCTCTTCTAACCTTCATACCGAAAACATCGATTACGAAGAAATCAAAAAAACCTTTAGCACACCAGAGGGAGCGCGAGCCTTTGTGGAGGCAACCGGCATTGATACGTTTGCGGCGGCTGTCGGTAATCTGCATGGTAAATACCCGGTGCCAAAGAAGCTCGACCTAGAACTGTTGCAGCGGTTGCGTGATGCTATACCATGCAACATAAGTTTGCACGGTGGCAGCGGTACGCCCGGGCACTTCTTTGAGTCGGCAGTGCGGATTGGCGTGACAAAAGTAAATATAAATAGCGATATGCGCGTTGTTTACCGTCAGACGTTAGAGAAAATTATGGCTGAAAACCCAGACGAATACTCCGTTTCCAAACTCGTTAACAAACACGTCGTGCCAGCTGTGCAGGCGGTGGTGGAAGAAAAACTTGCAACGTTTAACTCGGCAGGTAAGGCCAGCTCGTAGCCATGGGGTTGTTTGACAACGTGTTGAAGTCGCTCGATGAAACGCTAAAGGCCATAGAAGACGGTGCTATAGAAAAGAAAATTACTGAAGCTGTAGATGCGCTCGATAAAGTTGTTGAAAAAGCGCCCGAAACACTTGAAAAGGTAGCCGATGCGCCACAAAAAGCTATGGAAGTTCTGGATGCAAAAAAGGAAAGCATACAGCAAACCGCTCAGAGTGTTCGTCAGGAAGCGCAAAAAACCATAGATATCATTCAGCGACCGTAGTTCACGCTTGTCGTAGCTGTGCATCTGTGGGAAAATGAAAGCATAAGAATAATCATGATGTAAAAGGTGGGGACGTGAGCAAACAAGAAGAAATAGATGTCCTATGCGTCGGCGATGTCGTGACCGACATTTTTATAAAACTTATAGACGAGCTAGAGCATACCTACAAAAACGAAGACGGCAAATGGCTGGCCATACCCTTTGGTATGAAGATTCCGTTTGACCACGCCGAGACGCTGCATGCGGTGGGTAATGCCGCCAATGCGGCGGTGTCCTTTAGCCGCTTGGGGCTGAATGCTGCTTTTGAAACAGAGGTAGGCGGGGACCAAGAAGGCCGCGAAATCGTCCGGACTCTCACAAAAGAAGGCGTTGATACTCGCTTTGTTCATGTCAACGGTAAAAAACAGAGCAACATTCACTATGTGCTGTGGTACAAAGAAGAGCGGACCATACTCATAAAGCACGAAGAGTACGCCTACCAATGGCCGCATTTCCGCAAATACGAAGTACCGCGCTGGGTGTACTTTAGCTCAATCTCCGAGAATGCTCTGGACTACACCGATGACATTGCCGAGTGGCTCGAAGAAAACCCAGAAGTAAAGCTGGCGTTCCAGCCCGGTACCTTCCAAATGAAAGCCGGTGTCGAGCGGTTGAAGCGCATCTATGCGCGTACCGAAGTGGTCATTCTCAACCGCGAAGAAGCGGTGCTGGTCACGGGCGGTAGCTATGACAACGTGCATGACTTGCTCGACAGGCTTCATAGCTACGGCTGTAAGATTGCCGTGGTGACCGACGGCCCGGCTGGTGCCTACGCCTCAGATGGTGTGAATCGCTATAAGATGCCTCTATACCCTGACCCCGCACCGCCCTACGAGCGTACCGGCGCTGGCGACGCCTATGCATCGACGCTTGTTGCCGCACTGGCAAAAGGCCACAACCTCGAAAGTGCTCTCCAGTGGGCGCCTATAAACAGTATGAGCGTTGTCCAAGAAGCCGGTGCCCAGGCTGGACTTGTCACCGAAAAAGAACTTGAAGCCTGGCTGGCCAAAGCCCCCGACTGGTACCACGCCGAAAGTTTCTAGCCGGTTTGCCAGGGATGCTTCTCTTAGGATAGTGGACTAGAGATAATGAGCGAAGCGAACGAGCCGAAGGGCGAGCTTTAGGGGGAGGGGCAAATATCCAAATTTATTTTGGATATGAGGCGGAGGGGCTAGCCCCTCCTGAGATAATGCGTTAAACTATAAGCACATATGTCGAGGGTATTAGGACAGCTTCTGGGCGCCAATCAGGTGTCATTTCGCCAGCAGGTTCAGCAGCTAGAACGAGCGGCGGGACTGCCAAGCGCGGATATTCGGCTGGCAACTCATATCATGCAGGCAACGCGACAGAAGGTGCGGGAGCTTGGTCTAGACCCTGCCGATACGACAGGTTCCGAACTTTTCGCTGCTCTTCAGGCTAGGCTAAGACAGGATGAGATACGAATAAGAGCTTCGCTCAATTTGCGAGCCGATATCCACCCTGTTAATATTCTCGAAAATGTGGCTCACCACATGAGCAAGCTAGACCACCATAGCGACCTTCTTGTCGTGAAACAGACGGTTATGAAGCAGATGCTCAAAAAATTAAAACCCAAAGCCACCATGAAACGACTCGGTTATCGCAGTATGGACAGCATGCTAAAACACGAGCCGGTGCCACAACTGCTAGCAGCCTGCCAAATAAGCGAGTCGGCAGATTGGCAGGAAATGCGCCTAACGGCCTATAAAAAGTTGCAAGCGAAAGATTTTGAGTCGAAACGTCCCGTCTTTGTAGTGCCCACCACAAAGCAGTGGCCAAAATTTGCCGAAGCGCACATCTCGCAGTACAAGCACAACATTTTGGTCGTGCCCGAGCAAGGCGCTGTAATATTGTTGCCCATGAGCCATGATTTACCTGGGATGGCCATAACATCTCTGGTGCTTTCACTTCATTCACTGAATGATATGCGTGCGAGGAGCGCATATTTGAAGCTACAACAGGTTCAGCCGAACTTTGGGGAGTTGTTTCAGGCCGCAATAATACAGGAACCCATGACGGAAACCGAGTTAGGCGGGAGAGCTCTGTCGTGGCATGCTATTCACTGGCTTTACGGGCAGGGGCATATGGCATATCGCCCAGAAG
>JBASZU010000047.1:0-1840 GCA_049661165.1 Saccharimonadales bacterium (SeqCode) | reverse complement strand
GTTTCGGCGTCGTCTAGCAGGCCGAGTTCTTTCACTTCATTTGACTGTTCGACAGGGGCGGATTTCACCGGGGCTATTTCTGCGTTAAAAGCTTGGCGCGTGCTCGGAACGAGAAATATGTAGTCCTCGCCAGCATCACAAATAGTCTGAAACTCGTGGCTGAATTTCGTAAACGCCCCACCACTCGCAAAGGTAACGAATGTCTCATCCCCAAGCCCTACCCGTTTGAAAACCCTCATGTAGGCATCCATGGTCGCCTGATAAAAGGCGTCATGGGCTGCCCCGTCGACACAGCAACTGTACATGTCGTTCATGACAAATTCACGGCCACGTAAGATGCCGCTTTTCGCACGCACCTCGTTCCGCAGCTTGGTTTGGAACTGGTGAACATACACGGGCAAATCTTTATAGCTGCTCACGTACTGCTTTAGCATTTCAATAATAGGCTCCTCGTGACTCCAGGCAAAACCCACCTCGGTACCATCTTGCAGGTGCGACTTAAACCAAATATCGACGACTTTTTCGTCCCACCGCCCTGTTTGCTCCCAGGTTTCTCGCGGTTGCAAACTGCTCATAATAAGCTCCTGTCCACCCACGGAATCCATTTCCTCGCGCACAATTTGCTTTATGTTTTCGAGTACGCGCAGTCCTAGCGGCGTGTACGCGTAGACACCTGCCATAACTTTATAGACATAGCCCGCCCGTATAAGTAGCTGGGCATTGTGCGCAACTTCATCGGCTGGAGCGGTTTTGCTGGTTCGGGTAACGAGTTGTGATACTTTCATGGTAAATCCTAGAGTTAAGAGTTATGAGATAAGAGTTAAGATAAAAGGCCGCTTGTCCGCCGCGGCGGCATGGTAGGTGAATCTGGTTGGTGGAAAACTCGCTTCATTGCCATCATTTTACCCTACCCGTTCATTTGAGCAAAAATAGAACTGTAAAAGCCAGACTATTTTTTATGGCGTGGATGAATATACCCGGCCACAGACTGCCAGTTTTTTCACGAATATGACACAGCACAACAGAGAGAATGAACGTATCAAGAGCTGCAACCCAGAGTAGTGGTGCGCCACTGCCAAACTGCAGGTGCCCAACGGCAAAAAGAGTACTTGTCACCAATATTGCCGGCCAGATGCGCAGCTTTGATCTCAGACCCGTATACAAAAATCCGCGAAATAAAAACTCTTCCGCAATCGGCGGGAGTACGGCCAGACTTATGTAGGTCAAGACCAATTCGGCGACGGCTTTTGCTTGCTGAAAGCCAATCTGTTGCTCTTGCTCCAGATTAAGCGTTGGGATGAGCGCTTTCGCAACACCTGCAACAACAATATATGAAACAAAATACACTCCGAACCAAGCAAGTGCTGTTCCAAAATGATGTACACGTGGCCTGCCCCAACCGATTTGCCCTAAACGAATATGCCGACGACGTAGTAACCACACGATAGCACCCACGGTCAATGCTTCGGCGAGAGCGATGTACAGGAATTGCGCCACTGTGGCTTCGTTGAGCCACTGTTCCATCCGGCTCCCATCCCAACCCATCAAGCGGAGCGTCGCCGCAATACAGACCACCGCAATTAGCTGCGCAGCAAAGTAGACTATCACCGTGAGCACAACGGACATGAGTAGACCCCAACTAGCTGAACGACTGGTAGTTTCACCCGGGATAGTGCCTTTTTCTTCGGTGCGTTTCACCGCATTTGGCAAAACTGGCCCCCTAGAAGAAGCGTTTGACATCGACAATGGTAATTAAAATAATAAGTCCAATCAAAAGCATAAAACTCGCCCCAACAATGTTTTCCTCCAGTTTGGGGGTTAGCCGCTTTGCCTTTGTTAA
>JBASZU010000046.1:0-2396 GCA_049661165.1 Saccharimonadales bacterium (SeqCode) | reverse complement strand
GTAATTATAGCGTATATGCCCCCTCAATGCGAACAATGCCAAAGCTTCCACCAGCCCGGACAAACAAAAAGTGCCCCCAGTGGGGCACTTTTAACTACACAATATTTTCTTTTACTCGGCAGCTGCTTCAGTGACTTCTGCCTCTGGTGAAGCCTCCGCTGCCTCTGCAGGTTCTTCTGCGGGAGCTTCCTCTGCTGCTGGTTTTTCTTTTGGTTCTTCTGGGCGGTTGCGGCGTAGTTTCTCTGGGTTACGGAGCTTGCCTTCTTGTTTTGCCGGCAGCTTTACCCATGATGGCAGCTTCACCCCTTCTTTTTTGAGAATAAGCGCCACGCGGTCGCTTGGCTGTGCACCGTGGTCGAGGTAGTGCTGCGCCCGCTCTTTGTCGAGGTTAAGTGTTTTTGTATGTGGGTCGTATGTGCCTACTTGGGCGACAATCTTGCCACTGGTGGGGGTCCGGCGGCTGTCTTGAACGACGACGCGGAATTGTGCATGACCTTTGCGGCCGGTGCGTTGCAAACGAATAACTAACATCGTTTTACGAATCCTTCCCTTAAAATTTTATACTCAAACTATTCTACAGCTTCCCACCCCTGTTGTCAAACAGTTTACCTATTGCTCGGGTGGTATAACGTATTCTTGTCCCAATACTATCCGTCCGTATTGCTCTTGTGAAATCTCGATTTCACGAGAAGGACATTTGTCTGTATCGGGGGGCTTTTGAGAACAATTTTCGATAACCAAGGACCATTTTTCTGGGTCATGTTTCTGGATAGGTACATATGAGTACCATGTGGTACAGGTTTTGACCTTTCCGCCTGAGCAAATTGTGTGGGGAACAGGCATCAAGTATGTCCAATCTCGTGCAGGAGTATCTATCTTATTTATCACGGTTCCACTTTTGATCGGTTCGGCAGAGCCACAGCCAGTAAGTCCAAGACTCAATGCGAGCCCTGTGACTACCCCCCCCAACACTACTTTAAGCCCTTTTTTCGTTGTTCGAGAAGACTCAGTGTGCGAGATAACAGTACTAGTCGGTATCCTAGTTTCCATAGGTTAGTTTATATTATACACATTATTATCAATATGTCAAACATACTTTTTCAATGCTGTAGTGGCGGCGGAGACTTGGGCGGCTTGTTTGCTGGGGCCGGTACCTTTGCCGATGAGTTTGTCGTCTACATACACACCCACCGTAAACTCTTTTTCGTGGTCGGGGCCTTCCTCGCTGAGCACGCGGTACGACGGTGTCGCCCCTACCTGCCCCTGTACAATCTCTTGCAGGCGCGATTTCGGGTCCATCCAGGAGCCAGTTTTCAAGATGTCATCGAACGTACTGAGAATGTTTTCGGTAATAAACGTCTTGCACGCATCGTAGCCGCGCTCTAGGTACAGCGCGCCGATGATAGCTTCAAACGCATTTGCCAGTATCTGTGCCCGTGCCCGTTCTGTGCCGTTCTTTTCGCCGCGACTCAAGCGTAGTAGCGGTTCAACGCCCAGACGTGCTCCAGCCGCACTAATACTTTCCGTGCGCACCAGCGAACTCCGCCAGTTGGTCAAAATTCCCTCTGGGTCTGGATAGTTAGTGTAGAGAAATTCTGTGACTACCAGCTCAAGCACAGCATCACCCAGAAACTCCAGGCGTTCGTTGTGTTCGCTGGCCGATTTTTTGTGTTCGTTTAGATACGAACGGTGCGTAAACGCCGTTATAAGTACCTCTAGCCGCGTAAACGCGCCGCTCAAATACTTTTTGGCAAAATCTTGATACTGTGTCGTGTCCATAACAGAATGAATTAAGATTAAAGATTAAGGATTAACGAATTCGTTACTCTTTAATCGTCAATCGTTATTCGTAACTATCCTCTCCTTTCCCTTACTTTTTTCATCCCAGCCAGCATAAGCTTACCGATGTCTTCATAGGCAATTGCATCCACCGCTTCGGTGGCGGGAAGCCACTGAATATCACTCAGCCAATCTTCTGGATGTAGGCGATTTGTGTTACCTAACCCTTCGACCAAGTAGATATGCATAGTCATAAGTACCAGGGTGTGGTTGCGGCGATAGCGGAAGTTCACTTTTCCTAACCACTGCATAACCCGCATTTCTTGCAGGCCAGTTTCCTCACGAATCTCGCGTTCGGCGGTCGCTTTTGGCTCTTCGCCTTCTTCTACGTGACCTTTGGGGATAGTCCAGCGGTTTTTTGCATCTTTAATAAGCAGTATTTCTACGCCACTCGTCTTTTCGTTGTGCCGAAATACTATGCCGCCAGATGTTGTTTCGCGAACCACCTCTTCTATGACGGGGCGGCGCGTTACAAACTTGCGAAAGCCCTCAATGGGTTTTTTTATGCCCTCCATAGCAGCGAGTCGTTTGCGCTTTGCTTCACCCATGGCTTAAGC
>JBASZU010000045.1:0-1876 GCA_049661165.1 Saccharimonadales bacterium (SeqCode) | reverse complement strand
ACACTTGCGAGCTCTGCTCCAAGCAAAAATACTTGTGCCTGCAGATACAGCCAAAAAAGGATAGCCAGCACGACTGCAAATTGTGCTGTAAGCCCTGTTTGGCTTCTAAGTTGATGGGCAATGATGTAGCTACCAGCGGCCTGCAGCAGCAAAAATCCAACTGCGGCAAAAAGTGCACCATATACATTCATGATTGGGTGCCGGCGTGTAGAGGAACCAAATGTATACACTCCCCAAAAAACACTAAACAGAGCTATAAATCCAGCAGTGCCCAAGACGACCCTTGCCCATAGTTCGTTATCTGCGGCTGTGGTGTATCCGATAAGCGCGGCAGCCAGTATGAACCCAACTCCAGCATAGAATACAATACCAAAACTTTTTAGCGTTGACTTTGGAAACCCAAGTCTACGATGGCGCGGCACAGCCCATATGTGATTGAGCCCGTGCTGTACCGCATGAGCTACGCCCTTGGTACCGTAAAGTGCTATGAGTAAACCAAGCAATACGGCAAGCCCACCCTTGCTGGGAGTCGTAATACTATCTGAGAGCGTACTGCCTATGGCCGGAAAATAGCTCGTAGCGTTACGCAAAAAAGTTTCACGAAGCATTGGGTCATTTTGGGATAAAATTTGTACAATGCCGGTGCCGACTCTAAGGAGTGGGAATATAGATAAAAATCCATAGTAGGCAATAAGAGCGGCCTGGTAGCCCGCTTCATCGTCACTATGTTTTTTAAGTACGGCGTACGGAAATGCGAACAAGGATTTTTGCTGAAAGTGGTCAAGCCAGTCGATTTTTCGTTCTATGAAATTTCTTTTTTTCACCGCGGATGCCATGTTTACAGAGTACAACTTCACTTGGGATTATCAAAATGAAGAATCAATTGTGGCGCCCCGGGCAGGACTCGAACCTGAGACCTTAGGCTTAGAAGTCCTCTGCTCTATCCAGCTGAGCTACCAGGGCAAACAAGCACCACTTGAGAGTATAGCGAAATCATGCATAAAGTAACACCCTAGTTGGTTTTCGACTAACGCGAAGGCAGCCTGCTGGTCAGCACTAGCGACGCGTATTATGCCGAGCTCAGGTTATGCTATACGTAGCAACCTTTCTTGCTAACACCAGTTTCGCACCTTGTACTCATGTGCATTTTCTCCGTTGGTCACAGAACGAACCGTACTGAGGTAAGGTGATTGGTATCGCAGCCGCGCAGGAAAGAAAGAAGTTTACTTTTTCTTTCCGAGCAGTGAGAAAAGAGGCGAAGCCAATGCACTGGAAAGGAAACGTGTGCAGGAGTTTAAAGAAGTCAGCGGTGTCAGATGCTCCGCATCCCGGGCAGGCTGGCTGGTGCGAAATTCGTGGCTAGGAGAATGAACGGCCAAGCCTTAAGGCTTTTTCGACATAGGCTGCACGTGTTACCTTGTGTGCACTTCGCACTGGACCAAAGTAGGTTACCTTAGTTGTTTTGACGCCACAGTTAAAACGAAGCACCCGAGCCTTGAGTTGTCGGACGCCAATATTGCCAAACACGTATTTGTATATGAGCGGAGGTATATCCATGGTGAGTAGTATGCTTGCTGTGCGTCCTTTGAGTAGTTGTTCGGGGGTTGCTTTACCCTCGCGATATTTGAATGCAAAGCCAGCGACGAACACGATGTCGATGAAAAGTTTCATGATACCAGGAAAGCTACTCCACCAGTTCGGGTACACGAACACTATATGCTCTGCCCAGCTGATTTCATCGCGCACGGCCTGAATCTCTTTGCTAACAGGGGTGCGCTCATAGTAGGCATATCGTAGATACTTTTCAAGAGGCAAGTCGCGGATATGTATAGTGCGTACCTCTGCCCCAGAAGTCCGTGCTCCCTCAGCGTATGCG
>JBASZU010000044.1:0-3632 GCA_049661165.1 Saccharimonadales bacterium (SeqCode) | reverse complement strand
CCCCGGGGCCGTAACCTTCGTAGAGCACTTCTTGCAGCTCTGCCGCAGACTTGTCTTTTATGCGGTCGATTGCCCGCTGGATGTTGGCATGCGGCATATTTGCCATTTTGGCTTTGTCTATGGCAAGGCGCAGGGCAAAATTGGTTTCTGGGTCGGTACCGCTCCGGGCCGCTATGGCTATGGCGTTACCAAGTTTGGTAAACACTGCACCGCGCGCCGCATCTTTGGCACCTTTTTCCCGTTTAATGGTAGACCATTTACTATGACCAGACATGCAGAAATTACTCCGTTTCTATCTGTTAGTATACCATATAACCGCTCAAGAACTAGTGTGTTGGCTTATCTCCGAGTTCAAGGCCCTGAAACTCATCACCGAGCTCCGAGCGAAATAATCGTGCCGCATCGACGTAGTACGTGAAACGTTCGTAGTCTATGAGATTCTTCTTTTTAAGTTTGTGCAGCTCAACCGCAGCCGTCTCGCGGGTAATCCCAACCATTTCAGCAATATCCTGGTGACTGAGACGTAAACCGATTTTGCAGCGTCCGTCGGGCTGTTTTTCCCCAAACCGAGTCACGAGATACTGGAGTATGTACACTAGCTTATCCTGTGCATATGAATGCTCCAGCGCATACACATGCATGGTAGCCGCCACGTAGTGTGACATGTAATTTCTGAAAATCTGCTCCTTGAGGTCGACATCTGTGGCAAGACCATGCTCATAATCTTCACGGTTTACGGCCAGCACCGTACAGTCTGTTGCTGCCTCGAAATAGTAGATGCAGATAGGCGACTTCCCAAAAACCCAAGACATGGGGAAAATGTCACCCGCCGTCAGAAGTGTGACTGTCCGCTGATCTCCATCGCCGGTAATACCGTAAACCTTTACAATTCCACTGCGAAGTATCATGACACTCGTCGGAACCTCGCCCTGAAACAGAATCGTACTCTTTTTTGGAAAATGGCGCAGCACTCCTAGTGGCTCTAGCAAGGAAAGCTTACCGAATTTTTTTCGCTCGTCCATAACCTTCTCTTTATAGCATTACTCGCGTTCTGTGACCAGCGTAGCGAACCATACCTTCCGTCTTTTGTAGAGCCAAATCAGTCCCAAGAGGACAAGTCCATAACAGAGCATCATGTCGACTACGCTCAAATACACGTTTGTCCGAAACACATTTGGCACGCGTGAAAGTATCACAGCCGTATCGAGCATATAGGTCAATAAAAACTGTGCTGGCCAAGCAAACCATCCGGCTAGTAGCGGTGCAAGCATGCCGACTAAGCCGGCAATGAAACTGAGGAGCATAGCCATGGGTATAAAGAGCGCCACCAACACATTGGCGAGCAGACCTATCAGCGAAACCTGGCCAAATATGAACATAACGAGCGGAATTGTCATAATTTCTGCACAGAATGTCTCGATAGCAACCAGGGAGAGCACTGGCACTCGACGTTCACCGTATAACCAATGCGAAACTTGGGGTGCAAGTACCAAAATACCGAAAAAAGCCAATATAGAAAGCCACCAGCCAATATCAGACCATATATAAACTGGGGTGGCGTAGGACGTAAGGGCGGCGGCGAGCAGTATGAGCACCATCGGACGGACACTCCTGCCATAGTACCATGCGGCAAGCCCCAGCCCGCTCACCACGGCTGCCCGCACAATACTTGCACTTGCGCCCGTTAGGAGTAAAAAGAAAGACATAAGACCAATGCCGATTGCCATCATCAAAAATTTTGAGCGTCTTTCAAATACTTTACGCGCGGCATTGAGCAAAATAGTCAAGTTGTAACCGCTCACGGCAATTATATGTGTCAATCCGACCATAAGAAATGCCTGTGAAATTGCATACGGCAAAGTGTTACGCTGGCCAATGACAAGCCCCAGCCCAAATGATGCCGCTGGTTCAGGAAGTGCCGTTTGCATACCCGCTACGAAACTGCGCCGAAAAGTATCGACCGCAGTCTGCTCTTGACCAATGCGCTTAAACTGTACAAAACTCATGGTAGCTTGTTTTCCGCCTCGCGTAGGATACAGTTTACCCGTAATTTCCACTGTATCCCCTCGGTAGACCGCCAATTCACCAAATCCGCTTACTTTGATAGTACCTGGCGCTTGCACTGTTCGTGGGGAAATAAACTGGATTTTTTTCACTTCATATGACAACTGACCATTCGCACCGTACACGGCGTCGAGACTGACTTTAGCGCGCAGTGTTACCCTCTGAGCGGCAAATTCTTGATACGGTCGTAGCGCATTAAGGTACGCTGTACCGCGCCACAAACCCAGACTAAGGCCAAACAGAGCAAGTAAAATGAAGTGAAATACGGGCTCTTTTACCCCTGTTAGCGCCAACACTCCAAGTAAAATAACAAACCAGCCCGGCAAAACTAAGTGCAAACGCGCCAGCAGCAAGCCAGACAAAAAACTCGCGCACAGCACGAGGACCTTATCTGTCCGCTTTATCCGGAGCGCAGGAACTCTAAACCACCGCTTCATTTTTCCAGCGTAGCACCGAAGACACAGCTAACCATGAGGACTATTCGAATAAACGAGTGTTGTGCTCGTAGCGAAGGTGGGCGAAGATTTTCAGTAGTTTCAACAGCCGGAGCAGCCGTATACCGCGCAGTAGCTCGAATGACGTCGTTGGCACTGGTATGGCGGCAATGAGGTAAAACCAGTGGTGCCGTATGTATTTTCGGCGGTCTTTTGCAAAATGCCACTCGAAAATAAACTCGGTAAGGAATATGAGTGCAACCACTACCTCGTATATCTCCACCGTGCGAAGTTGTGCTTCACTCATACGCTCAAGATGCTCAAGCGCCAGGAACGTAAAGCTAAGCGCAACGAGTGTGAACATAACTGCTTCCTTGACGGCGAGAAACCGCTGGAGTTTTTTAAGCTGCTTTTTGCTGCGCATACTGCTTATGAGTATAGCAAATGGACAATTGACTTTTTACACAAAATATAGATAATGTAAGGAGTTATTTCCCCCTTCCTACGAATAGCGTCGGCAAGGGAAAAGAGCAGGTCAGCTCGCTTTTTGTGCTCCGCAAAAAGGCGGCTTTGCCGACTGACCGATGAGAAAAACCGTAGGTTTGTCTCATTTAGGGGCCCATAGCTCAGTCGGTAGAGCAGAGGCCTTTTAAGCCTCGTGTCGTGAGTTCGAGTCTCACTGGGCCCTCCAAAAACATAAGCATTACGAACACTCTACTTAGTTAGAGTGTTTTTGCTATAGTGGAGTCAATGCAAAAAATCATCTGGGTTTTTGGCTCCAGTGCCTCTGGTAAAGAAACTTTCATTACATCACTCATGAAAGACGAAGCATTACAGAATCTCTATGGCATAACAAATGCACAGATAGCGACCTGCAGAGCAAGCTTCGATAATCTCGGTGACTTGCGCAAACTACGAGAAAGTATAAATAATGAAGTTAAGCATCTTCTAGAAGAGAATGAGGTTATTTTAACCCCAGCTCGACATAAGAGCCACCTTTTGCTTGTGTAGATACCAGGGCATTCGCCCTGGTATGCTTTTGTTTGTAACCAACAAAACAAACAAAAGGAGGCTCATATATGAAGCTGGTAACCCTATTCTACCTCATCGATGAATTCTGCAAGGAGTATGAAC
>JBASZU010000043.1:0-2308 GCA_049661165.1 Saccharimonadales bacterium (SeqCode) | reverse complement strand
GCCTACTGTAAATATCGTAGGCCCGTTCATACCGGCCTTCGCTTTCAATAACTGTCGGGACTAGCACACTCATGTTTCACCTCATTTCATACTGCGACCCCAGACTAATTTCACCTGGGATTAATCGTTACCTGTTCAGTATAGCCAAATTAGCACTCTCAAGTCAAGAGTGCCAATTTTACAACTCCCCCATGTCACTTTTAGCACCAGTTAAGTAAAGTGATTTGTTAACTTCGCAATTATTAGTCGGAGGGCTTGTGCCTCTCCATTCTATATCAGGAGGGCAAAGCATGGCATCAAAAATTCGCCCTACAAATGCCGCGAATAATCCTCGTGGATCTGTACCAAAATTTGCTTCACCTTTATACATAAATATATTATATCATGTCTGCTTCGGTTAGTCCATCTTATTTCGCCTGAAACTTGGCTGGGTCAGCCAGTTCTCATCTGTCTATCAGTATTTATTCCAGCTCCGTAACATATGTCCGAGTAGCCGATTGAGTCAGAAGAATTATTCCGATTCCTTGGCTGTGCTAGTAATACCAGGGTTTACATTAGTATCAGGAACGACTCCTGCTACGTTGCCATAATTTAGGAATGGAGACAGAACAGTGAACCACGGAAAGCTTTGAACTAATCTCCGTACATACCTTGCGGCTGTTGGAAGAACCTCGTGAGTTGAATCTATGGCTGGTCTAGGGATTTGGTTGGGAAATGACATATTCTATCTACCTCTGTGCGTAACCAACGAGGGTGGCTATAGTTTTCTCGGTGAGCATGCGGCTTAGAATATCCCGTTGGTTTTCAGGTTTTTCAAGCTCAGCAAGCATTTGCTGATCGCTATACTGTTTTTTGAGCTCGCTCAGGCGGGCATCAAACTCCTCCTGGCTTACCCGTACACCTTCATTTTCGGCAACTTCGCCGAGCGCAATGCCGGTTTTTACCCGCAGTGCGGCTTGTTCGCGGTGACTTTCACGGTGCTCTTCTTCGGTTTTGCCCTCGGCCTTAAGATGCTCTTGCCATGTCTGGCCGCGGTACATAAGGTTACGTTTTTCTTCCTCGTCCATACGATCAATCTCTTGGTCGACGAGGCTATCTGGCAGACTAACTTGAGCTTTCTGGCCAAGCTGTTCAAGCATATCACTTTCGAACTTCGCCTGAGCTTCTCGTTCTTTTTCGGTACCCATTTGCTTCCGAATATCGGTTCTTAATTCGGCAACAGTCTTAAATGGACCAACACTGGCTGCAAACGCCGCATCGAGTTTTGGCAAAACACGTTCTTTCACAAACTTTACGTTAACGGTGAATGTCACCTGTTTGTTTTGCAGCTGCACTGCACCGTAATCTTTCGGGAACGTTACGTCAAATGTTTTGCTTTCGCCAGCCTTAAGCCCAAGCAGCTCTGGCTCAAAGCCCGGTATAAAGGTGTTGCTCCCAAGCACAAGCGGATAATCTTCGCCTTTGGCACCCTCGATTTCTTCCTGAGATTTCGCATCGACTCCTGTAAAGTCGATAATGACCTCGTCACCGTCTGCGGCCGTGCGTTTTACTTCATTTTTTGTCGCACTGCGCGCTAACAAATCATCTACAACGGCTTCAATTTCCCCATCAGTTACCGGTGCAACCTTTTTTTCGACTTTGAACTTTTTGTAGTCGGGGAGTTTCACTTCACCGACAACTTCAACAGTCGCGTTCATCTCTAAGGTACTAAATGGTACAAACTTCGTCAGGCTTACCTCGGGCTGGGCAACTGGTCGCAGTTTTTCCTGTTCCAGCCCTGCAGTGTAGAGGTCATTCACCACACGGTCTATTACTTTGTTTTGCAACAATTGCTGGTCGACGACCTTTTCGACCATGGCAGCCGGTGCGTGTCCTTTGCGGAAGCCCGCGAGTTTGACTTCTTTGGCAAGCTCGGTCAGCACCGCTTGCTTGGCTGGAACAAGTTCATCGCTCCCTGCAGTTATCGTTAACTGTACAGTAGTTGGGTTGAGTTGTTTTTTCGTAATTTGCATAGTAAGTTACTGTACCAGATACCACCGAAGATTACCAGCTAACGCAGGAACCGGGTTCATTAAACTAAAGTGGAACAACCTGTATTCTTGTAAGTGACAAAACTAAGCAAGAAAGGTTGTTCCAATGTCTAAACTACCAAAGTTTGCCAGCAACTTAAAGTACTGGCGACTCATTAACAAACTTGTTTTCGGGGAAACCGTTTGCTGCCCAGCCTGCAGCACGTCACTTCAGGAGAATTATCAACGCGGCTACCTATGGTGCCCGGTATGCCGCCGGAAATATCGTTCCACAGCAT
>JBASZU010000042.1:0-3106 GCA_049661165.1 Saccharimonadales bacterium (SeqCode) | reverse complement strand
AAAAGGTCATTTTGGTTGACTGCGGCCTTAAGGAAAACATTTTGCGTTCCCTGCTTGCGCTTGACTGTGAGGTGAAACGTGTCCCATATAATTATGACTACTCAGGTGAAATATACGACGGCGTGGTGCTTTCGAGCGGTCCGGGTGACCCGGCTGACTACACCGAAACCATCGCAATAACCAAAAAAATACTTGCGCAGGGCAAACCGCTCTTCGGCATATGTTTGGGCAACCAAATTATGGCACTGGCGGCTGGTGGCACAACCTACAAGCTCAAGTTTGGCCACCGCGGCCACAACCAACCGTGTCAGGAGGACGCTACCAAGCGCTGTGTTATCACCAGCCAAAACCACGGCTATGCCATAGACGAAAAAACACTGCCCAAAGATTGGCGCGTCAGTTACCGCAACCTAAACGATAACTCTGTTGAAGGTATTGCACACAAAACCAAGCCGTATTTTTCGGTACAGTTCCATCCAGAGGCCTGTCCTGGCCCGACCGACTCCGGCAATTTGTTCAAAGACTTTGGAGCTATGCTATGAAAAACGTACCCTACCCCGTCATCCTGAACTTATTTCAGGATCCATACAGCAGGAGTAGTGTCCGTGACATGGCATGGATGCTGAAACAAGTTCAGCATGACAAGCCAGGCGGTCTACAGGAGCAGAGTACATGAGCATACAAAAAGTAGTCGTCCTTGGGTCGGGAGGCCTGCGTATTGGTCAGGCTGGCGAATTTGATTATTCGGGCTCACAAGCCATAAAGTCGTTCAAGGAAGAGGGCATCGAGACGGTGCTCATAAACCCAAACATTGCCACCGTACAAACAGATGACGACATGGCTGACCGTGTCTATTTCCAGCCGCTCAATGTTGAAACGGTCAGCAAAATACTGGAACGCGAAAAACCCGATGCCATTGCACTTAGTTTTGGCGGCCAAACCGCCCTAAACCTTGGCCTCTCTCTTGAAAAAAGCGGTATTTTGGACAAACTGGGCATTCGGGTGCTCGGTACTCCGGTAAAAGTGATTGAAACAACCGAAGACCGCGAGCTGTTTAAGCAAGCTCTGGCCGAAATCGGTACCAAGACTGCACGCAGTTTCACGGCAGAAACGGTAGAAGCGGCTTTGACTGCCGCGAAAACGCTTGGCTACCCAGTCATGATGCGCTCGGGTTTTAGTCTTGGTGGGCTTGGTTCGGGTCGCATCGATACCCCGGCGCAACTGAAAGCGCGCGCCAAAGAAGTGCTGGCGGCCGTACCTCAGGTGCTCATAGAAGAGTATCTGGTGGGCTGGAAAGAAGTGGAGTACGAAGTAGTGCGCGACTGCGACGGCAACACCATTACCGTGTGCAACATGGAAAACTTTGACCCCATGGGGGTACACACCGGCGAAAGCATTGTGGTGGCACCGTCGCAAACCCTTACGAATTACGAATATCACATGCTCCGTGAGGTGGCTATACGCACCATAAATCACCTGGGCATCATCGGTGAGTGCAACATTCAGTATGCCCTGCACCCCTCAAACGGCGAATACCGCGTGATAGAGGTGAATGCCCGACTAAGTCGCAGTAGCGCCCTTGCCTCCAAGGCTACCGGCTACCCCCTGGCTTTTGTCGCCTCGAAACTCATGCTTGGCAAGCGCCTGTACGAAATCAAAAACAGCGTCACCGGCAAAACGTCGGCATTCTACGAACCAGCGCTCGACTATTTAGCCGTAAAGATGCCGCGCTGGGATTTGCAAAAGCTCAAAAGCAGCGACCACCACATAGGCAGCGAAATGAAAAGCGTTGGCGAGGTCATGGCGCTCGGCCGGTCATTCCCAGAGGCGCTGCAGAAGGCAACCCGTATGCTGAACATCGGCGCGCACGGACTGAGTGTGCACCCGTACGACATTTCTGACCCCATGGATGAAGTCACGCACCCGACCGACCGTCGGCTGTTTGCTATCTACGAAGCTCTAAAGCAAGGTGTGTCAACCGAACAAATCCACGAAGCATCACATATAGACCGCTGGTTTCTTGACCACATTGCCGCCATTTATGATACCGAACGGCAGCTTGCCAGTAATTCGCTCAACGCTGAACGCCTCCGTCATGCCAAAAAAATGGGCTTTAGCGACGGCGTCATCGGCACGCTGACAGGCCAGACGGAACAGGCCGTTCGCGGCACTCGGCTCAAGCACGGTATTACGCCAGTTATCAAGCAAATAGACACTCTTGCGGGGGAATTCGACGCCGAAACTAACTACTTGTACCTTACTTATCATGGTACCGTGCACGATGTTGAACCGCTTGGTGCCAAAACGGCGATTGTGCTCGGCTCGGGTCCGTATGCCATTGGCTCATCAGTTGAGTTTGACTGGTCGGCGGTAAATACGGCCAAAACACTGCGCCAAAACGGGTACAAAACCATCATCGTTAACTCCAACCCAGAAACTGTCTCGACCGACTTCGACCGTTCCGACAGGCTGTACTTCGATGCCCTTACCTTTGAACGCATCCAGGACATTGCTGACTTCGAAAACCCAAGTGGCATTGTTGTGTCGGTGGGCGGTCAGATTGCGAATAACCTTGCCCTGCCCCTGCACAAAGCCGGCTACCCCATTCTTGGCACTTCCCCGCTTAAAATTGATATGGCCGAAGACCGCCAGAAGTTTTCCGCCATGCTCAACCAGCTTGGCATAGACCAACCAGATTGGACAGAGGTGACTTCTCTGTCGGCTGCGAAGAAATTTGCGGCGCATGTGGGCTACCCAGTGCTTATTCGGCCCTCATACGTGCTGTCTGGCGGGGCAATGAGCGTGGTACGTACAGAAACAGAAATGGAACGCTACCTCATGGCAGCTACGAAATTATCGCCCGACCACCCCACGGTGATTTCCCAGTTTGTCCAAAACGCCAAAGAACTCGAAATAGACGGTGTTGCCCTAAACGGCCACCTTGTCATATATGCCATATCTGAACACATTGAAAATGCCGGTGTGCATTCGGGCGATGCCACGGTGGTCTACCCTGCCCAGCGTCTGTACCTCGAAACTGTGCGACGCGCCAAACTCATCGCCAAGCAGGTAGCAAAAAACCTCAACATAACTGGGCCATTCAACA
>JBASZU010000041.1:0-22072 GCA_049661165.1 Saccharimonadales bacterium (SeqCode) | reverse complement strand
GCTCTATATCTTCCACCGTAGCAGACTCTGGCATGTTGACTGTTTTACTTATGGCACCAGAGAGGAATGGCTGCACGGCTGCCATCATTTTGACGTGACCAAGGTAGTGGATGGAGTTATCACCCATGGAACATGCAAATACTGGTTCATGCTCTTTCTTGAGGTGTGGGGCACCCAGAATGGTCTTTTCGGTGTCTATGTAGGCTACAATATCGTTCACTTGCTCGTTACTATAGCCGAGAGCACGCAGCGCTCGAGGCACTGTTTGGTTGACGATACTCATCGTGCCGCCACCAACGAGCTTCTTCACCTTCACGAGGCCAAGATCAGGCTCTATACCAGTCGTGTCACAGTCCATCATGAGGCCAATGGTACCTGTCGGTGCGAGTACGCTCGCCTGGCTGTTGCGCACACCGTAGAGCTCACCCAGCTCTACCGCCTCGTCCCATGCCGTTGCAGCAGCATTGAGTAAGTCCTCTGCCACTAAGCTAGCATCGATGTGGTTCACTGCTTCTCGGTGCATGCGGAGCACCTTGAGCATGTTGTCACGGTCTTTGTGGAATCCAGAAAACGGACCAACCTTACGTGCCATACGCGCACTTGTCGCATAGCTGTGACCGGTCAATATGGCTGTAATGGCCGCAGCCTGCGCTCGACCCTCCGCACTGTCGTAGGGCAAGCCCTGGGCCATGAGGAGCGCACCGAGGTTAGCGTAGCCAATGCCAAGCTCGCGGTAGGCGCGAGCGTTCTTGGTAATCCGCTCGGTTGGGTAGCTACTATAGCCCACCAATATCTCTTGGGCGGTAAAAATGAGCTCAACCGTGTGTTTGAAGCTTTCGATGTCAAAGCTGAAATCGTCGTTCAAATAGTGGAGCAGGTTGATACTAGCGAGGTTACAAGCCGAGTTGTCGAGGTGCATATACTCGCTGCATGGGTTTGAACCATTTATCCGGCCGGCGTTCGGTGTTGTGTGCCATTTGTTAATGACTGTATCGAATTGCATACCAGGGTCTGCACAACGCCACGCAGCCTCAGCAAACTGCCGGAAAATGTGCCGTGCCTTCACGGTGCGAACTGTTTTACCGGTACTGACCGCCTTCAGCTCCCAATCTCCGTCGGCTTCAACTGCTTTCATAAACTCGTCAGTAACACGTACAGAGTTATTGGCGTTCTGGTACTGCACGGAGTGGATGTCTTTGCCGTCGAGGCTCATATCGAACCCAGCGGCCTGCAGCGCACGCGCTTTGTCCTCTTCTATGGACTTACACCAAATGAATTCCTCTATATCTGGGTGGTCGACGTTAAGTATAACCATCTTGGCCGCACGGCGAGTCTTGCCACCGCTTTTAATTGCCCCGGCA
Organism: Saccharimonadales bacterium (SeqCode); assembly: GCA_049661165.1. GTDB lineage: Bacteria > Patescibacteriota > Saccharimonadia > Saccharimonadales > UBA4665 > JAGXIT01. Next base: position 20,711 of record JBASZU010000041.1, on the reverse strand, counting down.
CTCGCGTCGGCGCCACGCATGAAGCTTAAGGGGCCAGAGGCCGTCCCGGCGCTTTTGCCGAGTGGTTCGACGCTACTGCGGATTGGACTGACATTGACACCGCTCCCAGAGCCGCCTTTAAAAATCATACCTTCGTCGGTGTACCACTGGAGAATTGCCGGCATGGTATCTTCGACGCCAAGGATAAAGCACGCACTCGCCTGCTGTGCGCGCTCCGGTGCACCAATGTTAAACCATACAGGACTATTGAACGCTGCGCGCTGAGTCGCCAGAACGTATTTGAGCTCTTCTCGGTATGTCTCTGCCTCTGCTACTGTATCAAAATAGCCCTCTTGTTGACCCTGCCGAACCACCGTGTCTACGACGCGGTCTATGAGCTGCTTGAGTGAAACCTCGCGTTCTTTTGTGCCTGGTGTACCAGTAAAGTACTTTTGCGCGACAATATTGAGCGCATTCAATGACCAGCTCTCAGGAATTTCAACATCTTTCTGCTGGAAAACTATTTCACCTGTAAACGGATTTTTAAGCTCCGAATCGCGCTTTGCCCATGTAATTGCGTCGTATGCTTTCGATTTTGGCGCTGTAAAAAGCCGCCTCACGCTACTATCTGTTGTTTGTCCCATTCTACTTCCTTCACTTTCTGCAAACGAATGTCACCTCTGTCATCCGTTCACTTTATCTTTATATGTTTGTTAGAGTTTGCTATTCCTCCAACCGTTTCCTTTATATATGGTTGTCGGCAAGCTCTCTGCATGCTGGTGTGGTAGCGCACAGAGAGCTAGCCGATTGTATATCTATGTTTTTGTTTTCGGAGAAAACGAATCAATTATTGGCTGTACCGCTACGGCACTATGTCTTGTGTCTTTCGTTCACGTATATGCGATAGTTCCTTTTCGAAACTCGCTATATCTGTAAACCGACGATAGACGCTCGCGAAGCGCACGTACGCTACCGCATCGAGCACGCTCAGGCGATCCATCACCATTTCGCCTATTTGACCAGAGCTTACTTCGCTATCCGCACATGCGTATAGTTCGTGCTCTATACTCTGCACGAGTTTGTCGAGCTGCATGCTTGTGACCGACGTCTTTTCGCACGCACGGTAGAGCCCAGCAAGAAGCTTCTGACGGCTAAAAAGCTGCCGTGTACCGTCGTTTTTGACGACAATGAGCTGCGGACGCTCGACGCGCTCATAGGTCGTGAATCGATACTCGCACACCACGCACGCACGACGACGCCTAACTGATTCGCCCTCTGCGACATCACGACTTTCGATTACTTTCGTATCGTCGCTGTTGCATTGGCTACATTTCATATTCAGCCCCTCTATCTAATGTATTTATAAGGTACGGCGCAATAGCAAAAGGTGCCATATTTCCAACCCCCCTGCTACATATAGCGTTTTACCTACTCATCATACCCCTATACATAGTGCAGGTAAAGCATTTTAGCGCTGTATTATTTAATACACAAGCGGCAAGATGTATCTGTTATTTTTCGGCGTCGTCGCTATCGACATCTTTAGAGCGACGTCGGGCAAGTCGGCGCAGGAACGATGGCTTCTCGAGCTCATCTTCATCATCACTCGACACAACTGGATCATGCAGCTTTGGCTTTGCAGTATCTTTTTTGTCATCGGTCGATTCTGGTTCGTCATGATTCAGCGACCAGATATTTGGCATAGGCGTCTCACTTGTAAAGTCAGTAGCTTGTTCAGCGTTTTCGGGTGTAGCATCCTTAATCTCCATGTCGATAGATTCCATGTCTTTGTCAGTAGTCTTGCTAACCGCATCGAGAGGCTTACCGACTGTCGTTTCATCTGGCTGAGTGATGGGCTGAGCCTGAGAAAGCGGTGTCGAAACAGTCTGTCGATTGGCAAAATATGAGGCATCAAAACCTGTCGCGACAACCGTGATGATAATCTCACCGTCAAGCTCAGGACTAATGGTCGCACCGAAGATTATATTTGCGTCTGGGTCGGCCGCAGCCGTAATAGCCTCTGCTGCGGTGTTGATTTCGTGCATGGAAAGGTCTTGGCCGCCAATGACGTTAAAGAGAATTCCCCTAGCACCATCTATAGACACTTCCAGTAGCGGAGACTCGATTGCCTGCTGTGCTGCTTGGATTGCCCGGTTTTCGCCACTCGCACGACCAATGCCCATGAGAGCCGAACCGGCATTGCTCATTACTGCCTTCACGTCTGCAAAGTCGAGATTAATGAGGCCGTGTACAGTAATAAGATCGGATATACCTTGGACTCCCTGACGAAGAACATCGTCGGCCACCTTGAATGCCTCAAGGAGTGGCGTCGCCCTATCAATGGTCTGAAGCAAACGGTCATTCGGGATAATGATGAGAGTGTCCACGGCTGCCCGCAGTTTATCTATGGCCGTATCTGCGTTACGACGGCGCTTGTCGCCTTCAAATGCAAACGGCTTTGTGGCAAAACCAACCACCAGTACGCCCATATCCTTAGCAATACGGGCAACAACATGTCCGGCACCACTGCCTGTCCCGCCACCAGCACCAATAGTGATGAATACCATGTCCGCGCCCTCGAGGACTTGACGTATCTCATCACGCGATTCATTGGCCGCTTGCTCGCCGACTGACGGGTCAGCTCCTGCTCCTAGACCGCGGGTTGTGTCGCGTCCAATATGGAGTTTCGTGGTAGCTTTCGAGTTGTGCAAGGCCTGAGCATCGGTGTTGATGGCAACAAATTCGACTCCCTCGACACCTGCATCAACCATGCGGTTTATAGCCGCCCCTCCTGCACCACCTACGCCCACAACTTTGATACGCGCAAAAGTCTCGATCGCTGGGTCAACTGCCTGTGCCATGCCTATCCTCTTCCCTCGCCTTACGTTCTGTAACCCAGTATAACCGAGGGGCTCACTGAGTTCAACTGCCTATGGATACAAAACTAGCACACCCCTGACACGTCCGAATACTTTTTTGCAAAAGCATCCAAATCTCTGAGTACGAACTGTGTTCTAGCCGCTCCCATGTGGACATGTTTGACTGGCTAAAACCTTAATTTTTTCAGGAATGAGCCTATGAAAGACACGTTGCCCGAAAATAGCTGCGTCGAGCTAACCTGATCATGTATGAATGGTGCGAGCAAAATATCTAGCAGCATGAGCCCCGTAGCCGTTGCAAATGAAGGGTCATCCACCGTGTCGACTAGTCCGGCTAAACCACGGATCTTTCCGATGCGGACTGGAAGCTGTAGGCGTTCCTTCGCAAATTCGGCCAGACCGGGCAGAGCAGCACTCCCACCGACTATCACAACTCCACCGGGTAATTTTCGCGAGCGGTGAATTTTTTGCAATTCTTTATCAACATACTCGAGCAGTTCTTCAACGCGAGCCTCGACTATCATATTTGTTTCTGCTTGCTCAAACGTGTAGCCAACACTATCGACGATAATCCGATACGTCTTGTCGGTGGCATCACCTAGATGTGCATGTTTGAGCTTTACCTGTTCCGCCACATCCAAATCTGTCTTCAGGCCTATGGCAAGATCATTCGTGATGTGTGTACCGCCCATAGGAATAACTGCTATATGTTGGATTTCGCCATCCTCTATAACAACCAAGTTGGTCGTGCCAGCGCCTATGTCTATGACGGCCGTACCCGCCTCCTTCTGCTTTCGATCAAGCACTGCTTCGGTCGCCGCCAACGATGACACTGTATGATGCCTTGGTCTAACCTGAGCTTTCTCTAAAGCAAGATCTAGGTTACGCACGTTTGGCGTTGCCGCTGTCAAAATGTGACAGTCGACCTCCAGCCGCACACCGTGCATCCCAACAGGATCTTTCAGGTTATCCTGACCATCGAGTCTATAATTTTTTGCAAACACCTGGAGAATCTCACGGTTCGCCGGTAGCTTCACTATCGCCGCCGCTTCCTCTACCCTGTCCCTATCTTCTGCGGTAATTTCTCGGTTAGGACTACTGATGGCTATAGTTCCGCGTGAATTCATACCGCTAACATGGGTACCATTAACGTTCACGGTGGCATGTTCTATACGAACACCAGATATCCGTTCGGCTTCTGTCACTGCCTGCACAATTGCCTCCACAGCCTCATCCACATGCATGATGACCCCCTTGCGCAGACCCTGGTTTGGACTCACCCCATGACCGATGACTGAGATAGCGTTGGCATCAGCCGCGTCATCCCGTGTTCCAATGACACATCGAACATGAGATGTCCCAATATCAAGGCCAACATAGTAGGGCGTGGAATTTTCGCGCATATTGACCCCAGTATACCGCTAACGTTTGCCCTGGCGCAACTTTTGTTATGATCTTGTTCTTACGGGGCCTCAAATTGTATACAATTTGCGGTATTTAGAAGGACACAGGTAATATGTAGCAGAAACTTTACAGGTATCAGGTAGCAGACGTCACCGTCTGAAACCTGCCAAATGCTAGATTTCTGTTATCTGCCACCTGGTATGTCTGAATAAATGCAGCAATGAAATTGCATTCGGTTTCAGGCTTCCGGACCGTGTCTGGTACCGACCTACTATATTTGTGTCAATATTTCGCAGCCGTCTTGGGTAACAAGGACAGTGTGTTCAAACTGGGCGCTGCGGGAGCCATCGACCGTAAGCAGCGTCCAACCGTCGTGTGCACCGAAGATTTTGTGGTCACCGAGTGTGGTAATTGGCTCAATTGCTATAGTCATACCAGCTTTCAGCGTTGGGCCAGTACCGGCATGGCCGTAGTTTGGTATTTCGGGTGCTTCATGAAGCTCATGCCCCACACCGTGACCAACTAGCTCGCGCACGATACCAAGGTTGTACGAACGCAGTACTTTCTCTATGGTGGCAGATATATCCCCTACACGTGCGCCGTCTCGCACGACATCGAGCCCTGCATATAACGCCTCTTCCGTGCCCTTCAGAAGCCGCACTGCATCTGCATCTGGTTTGCCCCCTATGCACACCGTAATCCCTGCGTCAGTTATCATACCTTTTACTATCACACCGTAGTCAAAATTCACAACATCACCGTTCTTAAACGGCACCTCGTTCGGTATGCTGTGCTGCACCTCGTTGTTGTTAGATATGCAAATAATGTCTGGGTAGCCTTCAAAGCCCTTAAAAGCCGGCACACCGCCCAGCCGTTCTGTTTCCTTCGCTGCCAGCTCAGACACCTGCTTCGGTGTCATACCAACGCGAACTTCGCGCCGGATTTTTTCCAAAACAGTCGCCAAAATACGCCCGCTTTCACGCATGGCCTTTATTTCGGCGTCTGTTTTTGGCTGCATCTGTCTCTAGCCTTTCTTGGAAATACTATTAGAATTTTTCAGGTACGCCCAGCGCGTCAACAATGTTTTTATATACCTTAGTAGGAGTGCCATCAGCATTGACATCATGTACAACCACGCCACCTTCACGAAACTGCTGCAAAATAGGCTGGGTCTTGCTGGCGTACAACTTGTAGCGTTCGGTGATGGCCTCGGGTGTGTCATCTGGACGACCGCGCAGACCAAGGCGGCGGCGTGTCTCTTTTTCGCTCACGTCCATGTGGACTACCACTGGCTTCCCGAACCGACCTTTTTTGACCTGTTTCATAAGCCACTCCACCTGAGTCGCGGTGCGGGGAAACCCATCGAGAATAAACTCGCCCGTTGTATCGATAATGTCAAAAACCTTGTCTATCATATCTATGGTTTCATCATCGGTCATAAGCTTGCCTTCTAGCATTGCCGCCCGGCGGTGCCCAGTCAGAAACAGGCGAAAAATTTCGCCGGTAGATATATAGGCATAGCCGTGTTCGTCGGCCAGTTTGTGCCCCTGCAAGCTTTTGCCAGCACCGGCTGGCCCCATCAGTAGTATCATGATAGTTTCTCCTTCACTAGTTTCGCTATTAGACTGCCGTCGGCCGTATTGCCAACCTTTGATTTCACTTGGCCTATGACCTGCCCCATCTGTTGCAAGCCTGCTGGTTTCACTTCATTTAGTACTTCTTCTATTACGGCCGCCAGTTCCGCCTCGTTCAATTGCGCAGGTAGGTAGGCTTCTATGATGGCTTTTTCGGCAAGCTCTTTGTCGGCCTTTTCCTGAGCACCACCCTGTATATAAAGCTCCGCGCTTTCCTGGCGTTTTTTGGCTTCTTTGGAAAAAAGCGCAAGGATTTCATCATCAGTCAGGCCTTCTTCACGCTTGCCAGCTGCCACTTCCGCATACAAAATGACGCTCTTGAGACCCCGCAGGGTTTCAAGGCGCAGCGAATCACCAGCCAACATGGCCGCCTTCACATCATCTTGTAGTTTCTGCTTTATCACGATTCAATCCTACCTTGACTTGAACCTTCAGGCAATAGTGCAGTTTGGGATGCGGGGCGAAGCCCGTAAGCGAACCGTACTTGCGGTACGGTGAGCGCGGACTGGAGCAACGCGCCCAAAATGTGCATTGCCTGGAGGTTCTATTTTTGGCCGAGTTTAATCTTCTTCAGCTTCAGAGCCTTCCGCTCATTGCGGATGATTGCCTTCTTACGGCGATCGCGCTTGCTCAGTGGCTTCTCGAAGTATTGGCCTGATTTAACGGCAATAACCAGCCCAGACTGCTGCACACGGCGATTAAACCGTCGTACTAGGTTTTCGGCAGACTCTTTCCCGTCTTTTCGTGTCACTTCTATCATAACCGTAGGAGTATAACAGGGATAGGCACAAGAGACAAGAGATAAGAGATAAGAAAATTACATGCGAACCAAAGTTTATCTAAAGTTAACCGCAACTTGCAACTTCCGGTGAACCTGTGCTACATTTACCTTCATGACAACTCATACTATTTCCACAAAACAGCTCCGCACTGACTTACCGGCAATCCGCGCCGGCCTAGCTCGTGGCAATCATTACAGCATTATTTACCGGTCAAAAGTTATTGGCACTCTGAGCCCCGCGGCAGATACTCTACCTACCAAAATAACATTACCTGGCGGCACATTGCGACTTACCGAATTGGCTGGTCGGCCGCTCACGCCCGAATATCTGAACGAATTAGCCGAATCAATGTATGACTGAAACAATAACACGAGCGTTTTTTATCGATGCCAATGTATTTCTGTACTACTTAGATCCCGTTGCTCCGCAGCACGCAGAAGTCTGCGCCACTCTCGAGAATTTACTGAATTCTGATGCAACCACCTATACGTCACATCATGCCATAGAGGAAGTACTGCATACTACGTTTTTGCTGTCTCGTAACACCCAGGTAGTTCAATCCGCCGCAAAACAACTCTCTACTATACCCGTTGTATCTTTTATTGAGCCGGAGGAATCTTTCGATTTTGCGCACAGATATGCCCAACTCTTTCATAACGCATCTGTTGGCCTAAACGACTGCCTACTCTTACAGCTCATGCTCGACAACAACATCACCCACCTCTACACCTACGACGAAAAACTCGCCCGCGCCGCCACTGCACTCAACATCAGCAGCATTACAAATAACATAAAATCACCCCTGTAAAAGGGTAGGCCTTTTACAGGGGGGTTGAATTGCTTTTTTGGAGGTAGAAATCAGCCCCGATACAATCGACCAGTCATTGGATGGTCACCTGGCTTTGGGTACAGAGCTGAAACTGGCGCTTGACCCCAACGATGCAACTTGCCGTCATTTCCAACTATACGTGGCTGAGTGGCTCGTCTAGGAGTTGAGCCTGAAGTATTAGCTGCTTGGCGTTCGGAGCTCTTCTTTGCATCACCAGGCTTCGTTGGCTCCGGAATAGGGATACCTCTATAATCCATGACTTCCTTAATCGTCTCCCAGCGCTTGGTATGGACTGCTAAGTCCTTTGCCACCGCTTCACCATAGCCCAATTCTTCCATCTTGCCATAAACAACTATCGTGTCTAGAGTCATTCTACCAAGTGCTACTAAATCTTTTTCTGGTCCTACTAATACTTCTGCAATATCTAGCGGCTTACCTGGCTTATCAGGGTTGGCTGGGTCTAGTTCTCGGGGCGTTGAGGTAATACGTATATCCATAATATTTTATTATAGTAAATTAAGGCTGATTTGTCAATAAGCGCTTATGATTGGAAACTAAAAACCGAAGGCGAACGAGCCGACAGGCGAACTATAGGGGAGGAATGAAAATCCGAATTTACCTCGGATTTGAAATGGAGGGGCGAGCCCCTCCCCTTTGTTTAGCTGACGTGGCGTTTTTGTTGGGTGCGTTGACTCTTAAGGACAATACTTTGGAGTTCTTTGAAGATGATGAACTGCTTGTTCGTGTGGTAGATTTTCGTGTTGCCCTGCTTTTCAGATATAAGAAAGCCAGCTTTCTCGAGGCGCTTTAGTTCGCGCTGTATGTTACCAGCGTCTTCCTTGATAAGCTTGGCAAGGCCGCGAACGTGCGTTTTAAAGTCTGGGTACTTGGCATAGATAACAATAATCTTGCGGCGAACTCGGCTGGTGATGAAGACGTCTAGCATATTGTGTTACCCTTACCTTTACATAAGCCTTTTATTGTCGTTACGACAACGTAGTACATCTATACTAACAACGTTTGAGTTGCATTTCAACATCAATTTTTAGTTTTTGTTGACGAACAAGTCAATTCCTGAGGGACGCTCAGGAGACTTCATTTGTGTATAGCACGAGTTTCGCACTCTATCGCTCATGTGCATTTTCTCCTCGAGGCACGGAAGGAGCCGTACTCTAGTACGGCGAGTGAGTACTGGAGAGGAAAAATGTGCAGGAGCCGAAGAAGCCAGCGGTGCGGCCAGCTTCGCTGGACGGCAGGCTGGCTGGTGCAAAACTCGTGTATAGGTGTGCGGTCATCTATAATCAGTAGTATGTACTACTACGAGGTACTTGTTGGCGACCTGCAATATCACGGTAAAAGTGCCCTGACATATTCATCAGAGGCCTCACTACTGCCTGGTTCCGTTGTGAGAATTGCGCTGCGCAGTCGATGCGTGCTCGGTATTGTACTGCGCGAGGTGGCAGAACCTAGTTTTTCAGCAAAAAGCGTGTCGGCCACGGCTCCTGTGCCGCCACTACCCAGTGCCCTGCTGGGTCTGGTTGATTGGCTCTACGAGTACTATCCGGCTCCTTTTGGCAGCGTCGTGCGACAGTTTCTGCCACCCTCGACCGCTTTTCCACGGAAAATCAGTAATAACCAATCATCAAATACCAATGACCAAACAAATTCAAAATTCAAAATTCAAAATTCAAAAACCTTACCCGTGCTAACAGTCGAACAATCACGCGCCCTCGCTGATATCCAACCACAGGGCTATCACCTCCTCCACGGTATCACCGGCAGCGGCAAGACACGTCTATATATTGAGCTGACGCGGCAATGTCTTAACAGCGGAAAATCGGCCATTATTCTCACACCCGAAATAGGCCTCACCGCGCAACTAACAGATAGTTTTACTGGTGTTTTTCCAGAACAGGTTTTTGTGCTGCATTCCCGGCTAACTGCGGCAGCGCGGCGAGACATATGGTACCAAATCATCTCAAGCAAACACCCGCTCGTTGTCATCGGGCCGCGTTCTGCCCTGTTCGCACCCGTGCAGCAGCTCGGGCTGATTGTCATAGACGAGTCTCATGACCAAGCATACAAGAGCGATTCATCGCCTCGCTATCGCAGTGAACGGGTTGCCGCCAAGCTCGCTCAGTTGCACGGAGCTCGTCTTATCAGCGGCACGGCCACCCCAAGTGTTGAAGAACATCACCTGCTTGAGGCTCGAGACCGGCCCATCATACAGCTCGCGTCACGAGCGATGGCCAGCGATACAGAGGCCAGCCTGCACATCGTCGACCTGCGCGATAGAAGCCAGCTGAGTCGGAGTAGTGTCTTCACAACACCGCTGGTGGAGGCCGTGCGGCTCGCCATGAGCAAGCACGAACAAAGTTTACTGTTCCTCAACCGCCGAGGCACTGCAAGCACCATACTCTGTAGTCAGTGCGGGTGGCAAGCCTTGTGCCCGCACTGTGACCTCGCTATGACCTACCACGGCGATACACATCTTATGCGTTGTCATGTGTGCGGCCGTACCCAGCCCCTACCCGGCAGCTGTCCAGACTGCTCGGAAACAGATATCATCCTCAAAACCATCGGCACAAAAGCCGTAGTGGAGGAAGTGAAGCGACTCTTCCCGCACGCCCGCGTCATGCGCTTCGACACCGACGCAACCAAAGCAGAACAGCTAGAAAACCACCTCGCCGCCCTCAAAGAAGGCAATGTCGATATCATCGTCGGTACCCAAATGATAACCAAGGGGCTCGACCTGCCAAACCTTTCTGTAGTTGGGATACTAAATGCCGACAGCAGCCTGCTTATACCGGACTACACCGCCGCCGAACGTACCTTCCAGCTGCTTACGCAGGTAATCGGCCGCGTTGGACGCGGCCACCGTGCCGGCACGGTGTACATACAAACATACAACCCGTCGCATCCAACCATTCTTGCCGCTTTGCAGCGCGATTGGGCCGGTTTTTATGCCCGCGAGCTGTCAGAACGACACACTTTTCATTTCCCGCCCTTCACGTATCTTCTTAAACTCACCTGCCTGCGCGCTACCAGTTCCTCGGCTGAAAAAACAGCAATGAAGTTAAAGGAACAGATTGAAAATAGCCATCCCGGGTTAAACGTTGAAGGTCCGTCGCCTTCGTTTCATCCCCGTGAAAGCGGCAAATACAAATGGCAGCTCATAGTCAAAAGTGCCCAGCGCCAAATCCTGGTCGACATAGCCCGAGACCTCCCAAGCGGGTGGACCCACGACCTCGACCCCGTGAATTTACTCTAGCAATCAACAATTTGAGTTACTGCTATCTCTGCACCAAGGAGCGCCCGCAGCGCCGCTACAGTTCGCGGTCGGGTACTAGGTTCGCGAGGCGTGTTATGCTGGCCATAGCCATGACTGTCGCCGTAGAGATTAATTGCGCCACCGGCCGGATGTATCATAAAGAAGCCCGCATCAGTCACAGGAACACCAGCATCTGTCGTTGGTTGAAATATCTGCTGGCCTTCGGCTTGCGCTTGGACAATCTCTTTCTGCCATTGTTCGGCCAGGTCGGTTCTGGCCGTCGCAATTCGGTGGTGAGAGATTCGATCGGGATATGGCGCGCAGACAACAGTGTGTCCTGCTGCGACAAACTTTCCAACAAGGGTCGTTCGACCACCACGCTGAAAGTTTTTTGGGAAGTTTTCAAGCCACTCGTCAGATGGCTCGGCAAAAAATAGCCTCCAATCCTTGGCCCGTTCATCATCCGCTGGAGGCATTGAACCATGTTCGTATGAGCTTAAATCTTCAAACTTCACCATACTAATCAGTATTATACAATACTCGGTGTTTTTCCATACCCGCTGACACCCTCGTCTGATATACTATCACCGATGAGTAAACAGTTAATTATACTGCCACACACCCACCTGCGGCAGCGCAGTAAAAAAGTCGGCTTCATTGGCGACGAAGTCAAACAACTCATTGTCGACATGCAGGACGCCACGCTCGAGTGGGAAGACGGCCGTGACCACGAGGTTGGTGTGGCACTCGCCGCTGTTCAAATAGATGAACTCTGGCGCGTTGTTGTCATACGCAACAATTTCGAAGACAAAAGTGACCGAACGTTTCGCGTTTTCATTAACCCAGAGATTACAAAGTATGAGGGCGAGGTTGTAGCAGACTACGAAGGCTGCCTTAGCATAAAAAATGTATACGGTCTGGTCCCCCGGCACACCAAGGTGCGCGTAAAAGCGCTGAACGAACATGGCAAGGAAATCCGCCTTACAGCCGAGGGCTTTCTGGCGCGCGTTTTTCAGCACGAGATAGACCATACCAACGGAATCGTCTTCATAGACCACATCAAAGATGACTCAGCCGCCTTCTTTACCCTAACGGAGTCTGGCAAACTGGAGCCAAAAGACTATGAACAAGACATCGAACACAACGCCGAACTCTGGGATTAGCCCCAAGCAAAAGCGTGAAAGGTCGGAGCTTTCACGCAGCCGAGATGGCGGTATTAGTGTAGTGTTCCTTGGTACGGGGCCAGTTGCAGCAGAATCACTGCGGCTGCTTGCGGCGGATTTCAGCATTGAGGCGGTAATCACGAAACCAAAGCCGCAGCACCATAAAGGTGACTTCCCCGTCTTGGATGTAGCAGAGCAGCTTGCGCTACCAGTCATCCCTGTAACCAACGCGGCCGAAGTATCTGAAAAAGTTTTAGGGCAATCATTTCATAGTCGACTTGCGGTACTGATAGACTTTGGCATCATCGTACCACAAGACGTAATAGACAGCTTCCCGCTTGGCATACTCAACAGTCATTTTAGCTTGCTGCCGCAGTGGCGGGGGGCTGACCCCATTACGTTTTCTATATTAAGCGGCCAGAAGCAAACCGGCGTGAGCCTAATGAAAGTTGTCGAAAAACTAGACGAAGGCGATATAGTAGCATTTGGACTGTACGACATGGACGGCACCGAAACAAACCATTCACTTACACACGATTTGGTCAACCTGAGCGCCGGGCTGCTCCGAGATACGCTGCCGCGCTACATAGAAAATCCGCGGGCAATTTCACAGGATAACGTGGCAGATAAAGTCCCAGAAGTCGACTATCCGCGCGAGGTTTCGTACTCGCGCAAACTTACCAAGCAGGACGGCATAATCGACCTCACAAAGTCGGCCGTACAGCTCGAACGAGAGGTACGCGCTTACCTTGGTTGGCCTGGAAGTCGCACCAGTATCGCAAATAAAGATGTCGTCATAACTGCCGCACATGTTGGTGATAACAGTTTACAGAATGTAGATAAAAAAACAATATTCATTGCCAACAAGCAACTCTGTCTCCAGACTGCCGACGGCATCCTCGTCATAGACGCCCTCAAACCCGCCGGCAAACCCGCCATGCCCGCCAGCGCATTTTTAGCCGGATATGGCAACAAGATTTAAGCATTAGGGACCGTAAGGTTTGACACCATTAAATTCATTCCACGCATTCATATACCCTAACGATTCCTCGCCCACATACTGCAATACTTCGTTGATTGCCAGCTTTTGCTTATCAAGTTCAGCACACAGTGCCTCAAGAAATCCAGTCGCCCATACACCAACCACTGCCTGATTCTTTGAGTTGACATTGATTTCTATTGCCTCAAAAAGTGCTTTTTTATCCTCTACCGTGATCTCTTGCCAATGCATAGTCATTCCACGACCATATTCAGCAGCTACGACTGTTGGCATCTCTAATAATGTATTATCTGAAGGATCGGCCTCTACTGCTGGTTGAATTTTATCTTGCTGTACATATTTTGCAACTATTCCACAGGCCGAATCTACACGCTTAAAGGAATCAACGAGTTCTGACATGGCATCTATTATACATGGTGGAGTATGGCGGAGTCGAACCGCCGACCTCGGCAATGCGAATGCCGCGCTCTAGCCAACTGAGCTAATACCCCATTCACGTTCAGCTTAACTCTTTACGGAGATATGCGTCAAGAGAAATGAAAAAGATTAGGGTTTAGGGCGCGGCCGAAGGACGCTAATTACCTGTCGCGTCAGCGATATAGCTAGTGGTGGCCATGCGTAAGCTCCTGGCTCAGATGTTGTCAGTCTCTACAACTCCCGACAGGCGATGCGAGTTGTTTGAAAGGAGGTAGTAGTTGCCTGTGGCAAGTACTTGTCCCACTCCCCATATAATCAACAACTAGTCTATTCTAGAATTGGCTGAACCTACTAACTTAGCTGCCCTAGCAGGCGTTAGCTTGCTAGGGCATGAAAGGAGTTTTTTGTATGGCAAAAGGAGTGATCACTCCGCAGGAGAAACGAGATGAGATTATTGCGAAGATTCGTGATGAGGGTATGAGCGTGGCTGAAGCCTCCCGCCAGTACGACATTGGGCCAAAAGCCATCTACAGCTGGATGAGAGACGGCGTTGGCCACAGCAGCACTAGCCTCATATTGGAAAACAACCGGCTGAAGAAAGAGAACGAGCAGCTGTACAATATGCTCGGTCGAGCAACCGTGGAGCTGAAAAAGGCAAAAAAGTAACGGCCGTCCTGGCAGTTGTCGAACCAGGATGGCGATCATACTTCGCCCGAAAGCTTGGTATCCCCCGCAGCCGTTTGTATACTAAGCCAACCACACAAGCTGCTCGTGACGAACAAGCAATCGCTGCACTGAGGGTTGTCCACAAAGACAATCCGTACTACGGGGTTGCTCGCTTTGCTATTGCTCTGGGCTGGAGCGAAAAGAAAGCCAGACGTATCCGGAACCTAGCAGGCATCGTGGCCGCGACACGAACCAAGAAGCGACGTGGAGGCAAAAAGACACTAAGCGAAGTATCTGCGCCAACGAATGCGCTCAAACCATATGCCGACTTCAAGAACGAAGCAAGGCCACAAGACGGACAGACATATACCCGGATGACTACATCCGGTGCCTGGGTACAGGACTTTACACATATCTGGTTCCAGGGAATGTGGGTATATGTTGCGACAGTGCTTGACCTCAAAACCAGGCGGATTGTCGGCTGGAGCGTCGGTTTGCGCCATGACGCCGATCTCGTACATCGAGCAGTTCTTGATGCACTGAGCAAATACCCACCGCCCGCAATCCTGCACAGCGATCAAGGCAGTGAATACCTGAGCTACCGGTTGCGGGATTTGTGCGAGAAGCTGGAGATCTTGTTGTCATGCAGCGACAAAGGCAGCCCCTGGCAGAATGGCTTCAAGGAACGGTTTTATGGCACACTGAAGGATGAGTTGGGAACAACCAGTCGGTTCAAAGACTTGGCCGAACTGTACGAGGGCATTGCGATGACCATGTACTACTACAACCACAATCGTATTCACACAAGTTTACGAATGAGCCCAGCAGCTTACGCTGCGACGCTCTTGTAGCGGCACGGAACACATGGTTGAGAAGAAACTGGGTGTTTAGGATTTGGGGAGGTTGACAACTACCGGAATGAGTTCTCGCATCGGTTGTAGAGCTGACAAGAGCTGACCAAGATGCTAGAGCTCTGGCCTGGTTTCTTTAGCCTTCTTTCTTTGGCAGCAAAGAAAGAAGGTCGTGGCGCGCGGACGAGACCGCACATGAGTGAGAAGATTCCTCTCCGCCGGCTGGCGAATCAGAACGACGGAGGCACATGCACGAAAGTCCGCATTTACAGATAGCTGGAGCTCTAATTTAGAGGCTTTTATACGTTGGTTCGGCGTCTAGCGGGGCACGGGAGCGTAAAAAGCGCTGGCCATTGCCGTCGACGACCATTGAAACATCTTTATAGCCATTATCAAGATACAGTTGGATGGTTTTTTGTTCGTCTGGGCTTGCCTCGACTGGCGTATAGGAGAATGCATGGGGTGTTTGTGTGATTTGAGGCTGTTGGTACGGCTGAGAGGCAACCCGAGCCGCGTCTTGGGGCTGTGAAACAGCAGGAGGCTGCTGGGCAGCAGTAGACATAATCTGTGGCGCCATCTGTTTAATCTCACCCTTAAGAGCCTCGAAGACATCATTGACTACTTGCTTGTAGTTAGGCAAGTTACTTTCAAGCCACTGCAGCGCCTGAGCCTGGTTTTGATCACCACCGGCGTCTATGAACCGCTCAAATTCTTCGAGCTGCTTGTCGGTCATCTGGTTTGCAAGCTGGGTGCCAACTCGAAGCTCGAGCGTTTCATAAATATGCTGGAGCATCGCTTTTTTCTGGTCTTCGGGCAGGGCGCCAAGACCTAGTTCTTGTAATAAATTATTGTCGAGTTTTAACATAACTGTATTATAGCGTCCTTTCCTTGGTCTCTACAATGTAAAATTCTAGCTTATCGCCCAGCGCCAGCTCCAGACGCGAAGTCGTTTCGAGCTCAAGACCACCTAATTCGCCCTCCACAAGATCAGTTGCGGCATTGGGGCCACGTTTCAGGCCTTTTAGCTTGGCCGTGCCAAGCCCTTCTTTACCCCGTTTTACGCGTACCATGGCCGGTACGGTTAATTTCCCACGCAATACCTCGCCGCCACAAATAATTTCGGTCTTGGTGGTCTTAAAGATGCCCTTGATTTCAAGCTCGCCCATATCCTTTTCGGTGATTTCAGGTGCCAGCAACGCGCTCAGCTCCGTTTTGACATCATCGATAAGTTCGTAAATGACGTTGTATAGTCGAATAGACACCTTATCGCGGTTTGCGAGACGTTTGATGTTAGTAGCAACACTGGTGTTGAAGCCATAGATGATGGCGCCCGTGCTACGCGCAAGGTGAATATCGTTGTCGTTTACCACGCCAACGCTTGAGCTCGCAACACGAACCGCTACCTCGTCTGTCTCGATACTTTTCAGGCTGTCCGCAACAGAGGTAAGCGAGCCCTGAACATCTGCTTTGATGATAATGGGTAGCTCCTGAAGTTTGTCTGTGCGACTAATGATACGGAGAAGCTCACTACTGCTCATATCACTCCGACTACTGGCATGCGCCCGCTCAGATGCAACAACTGCCGCACGTTCACGAGCATCGCGTTCACCTGCAATCGTTTCAAACTGGTCACCAAACTCTGGTAATGTCTTGAATCCACTTATGATTACAGGGGTAGACGGCCCAGCGCTCTTGATTGGCTTTCCGGTCGTAGCATCGAGATTTCGGACTTTTGCATAAGTACCGCCAGCCAGAATAAACTCACCCACTTTCAGCGTCCCTTCTTCGATGAGGGCATGCGCGATAGGTCCGCGGCCATGCTCAACGTGCGCTTCAATAATAAGACCCCGAGCGGGCACGGTAGGATCGGCTTTCAGCTCGTCTATATCGGCAACGAGAAGTACTGTATCGAGAAGATTTGCAAGTCCATCGCCTGTTTTTGCGCTGACTTCGACCATCGGTACATCACCACCCCACGCTTTATCATCTGCCACAACACCCTGCTCTGCCAGTTGCCCCATAACGAGGCCTGGGTTTGCCCCCTCCTTATCCATTTTGTTAATGGCGACAACAATCTTGGTTCCGGCATTTTTTGCGTATCGGATAGCCTCAATGGTCTGCGGTTTTACCCCATCATCTGCTGCCACTACAACTATTACGATATCTGTCAGATCCGCACCGTGCTGCCGAATGGCCGCAAACGCCTCATGTCCGGGGGTATCAAGAAATGTAATCATTCTGTCTTTGTGCGCCACCTGATATGCTGAAATATGTTGGGTGATGCCCCCCGCCTCACCTTTGGCTACCTGCGCCCCTCGAATTGCGTCGAGTAAACTGGTTTTGCCGTGGTCAACATGACCCATCACGGCTACGACTGGCGGTCGGTCGGTGGCATTCTCAGAGGTCGTTACCTTCTGGCGCTTGATAGGCTCAACTTCAATAATTTTGCGGTGCAGCTCTACGTCCAGCCCTAGTTCACCGACAATAATCTGTGTTGTATCAAAATCAAGACGCTCGTTTATAGTTGCAACGATGCCGTTTTTGAATAGCTCACCGATGAGCCGTGTGGCGGGTAGCTGGAGCACTTCGGCCAGTTCGCCGACGGTGATGCTATCTGGCACTTCTATCGAGGCTGCCATATCATCTGCTCCTTTCTGCCCGCACGTGGCGAGTTAGTTATTTTGCGCCTTTGAGGCTCAGTGAAATTTTGCGCGCATCGGTGTCTATGTCGAGCACCTTGAACGTCTTTTTTTCGTTGAGCTGGAAAATTTTCTCTGGGTCAACACTGTCGTCATCACCCATTTCACTCACATGTACCAGGGCCTCAACGCTAGAGCTAAGCTGCACAAACGCACCAAATGGGGTAATCCGAGTGATCTTGCCCTCGACTTTTTCGCCTTTTTTGAAGGCTTTGACTTCTTTGAGCCAAGGGTCTTCGCTCATTTGCTTGAGACTCAGGCTTAGGCGATCTTTGTCAATTGCGATAATCTTGGCTTTAACTGTTTCACCAACTTTTACGTAGTCACGCGGGTTCTCGACGCGTTCCCAGCTAATTTCAGAGATATGAATGAGACCTTCGATGCCTTCGACATTTACAAACGCACCAAAGTCTATGACACCCGTAACGATACCCTCGACTTCATCACCGACCTTGAGTTCGGCAAACCTTGCCTGCATGTCATCTTTGACGGCTTCTTTTTCGGAGAAAATGAGCTTGTTGTCCTTGCGACTCACATCTAGAATCCGGACACGAATTGGTTTGCCGGCGAGCGCATTAAGCTTCTGTAAAATTTCATCTTTGTCGGCTCCGCTCACACGTGGATAGTGTCCGGCTGCCAGCTGTGAAACTGGCAAAAAGCCCCTGATACCCTCTAGCTCAACAAGCAGTCCACCGCGATTTGCGTCGTACGCAGTTACGTCTATAATTTCACCAGCCTCAAATACGCGCTGAAGTTCATCCCAGCCACGATCTTTGGCGGCACGACGCATACTGAGCAAGGCGTAGCCTTCGTCCATTTCAGGGTCTATAACACTGACCGTCACGGGTGCACCCTCCTCTAGTGATTGGCCGTGGCCAACCTCGCGGCGCATGACGACACCGACGCCACGCGGACCGAGATCGATCCAGACTTGGTGCTTTCGGACAGAGCTAATGCTCCCCTCAACGACATCCCCGGTCTCAAGCTGTTTCAGCTCTGAGCCTGCGAGCAGGTCGTCCATTGTTATTGTAGTAGTTGATTTTGGCATGTTCTTACGATGCCTCCTTTGTAGTGTATTTCTTCAGTCAAGCCACAGAGAGCAGAACTCTCACGCACCTCAATCTGTAAGATTACCCGCATTATACCTGTTTTTACTCTGGAGGTAAAGAGCTGTAGCGATGCGATATGCACTCCAGAACTTGTTGCCCAATTCTTTGTGTCAGGCTACGCGCATCACTAAGAAGCATTTCGGTGGCTACTACAGAATATCCGAATATCCTCAATGGCATTGAAGGGTAACCGAGTATCTGGTCGGATACGCGCATCTGATGTTTTAGATGGCTCAGATTCATTCTGCGAACAGTATAAATCATGCTAGACTAGAGACATAGAGGGGGATAAAAAACTGATGAATTTGTGTATTGATTTCGGGGGGACTAAAACACTTATTTGTATTCTCGATAATCAGATGAAAATAATCAATAAAGTACGTTTTGAGACCCCCGAACACTATCCTGATTTCATCAACACACTAGGGAGCGAGCTAGCGAAACTACCCGAAAAATTCACCACCGGCGTCATGTCAGTGCCGGGGCTTATAGACCACCAAACCGGTGATGTTATCGCCCTAGGGAATAGACCCTGGACAAACTTCGCTCTAAAGCGCGACTTACTGGAACGCACTGGCGTTGCCATGACCCTCTTAAATGATGCTCGGCTCGGGGGTTTGGCTGAGGCTACATATCTAAGCGGAGATTATAGCCGGGTTTTGTACGTCACCGTTAGTACTGGGATCGGAGCGGCACTAGCAGTCAACGGTAAGCTGGTTGAGGCATTAAACGACACAGAGGCTGGCAAGATGCCCATCATGTACGAGGGTAGCTACACGCCGTGGGAGGATTTTGCATCTGGGCGGGCAATAGTTGCTCGCTACAACCAGCAAGCATCGGAAATTACCGATCCAGACATCTGGAGGGAGATTGCTTCTCGTCTCGCGCTAGGAATTGGTCCGATGATTGCCACCTTCCAGCCCGAAGCCATCGTTTTCGCGGGTGGAGCCGGCCAGCAAGCAGAGAAATTCCGAGAATTTCTGAAACAAGAAATCGACACCATACTTCACCCCGTTATACGTAAACCAAAGGCCTACCTTATATCTCACTACAAGGATGAAAACGTCATTTATGGCTGCTACTTCTACGCCAAAGAGCATTCGATCTAAGACGGTGCTGACAATTGATCAGATTCAAAGAGATTACCCGGATATTTTTTTCGTGGAGTCAACTCGCTATTCGTGGCATGCGGGGGAAAAACGCGTTTCGTACCAGAAAGAGCGACTGGCAGACGAGCGTGGCATGTGGGCGATCTTGCATGAGATTGGTCACGCCTTGCTAGACCACACAGATTACGAGAACGACATGGAGCTACTGCAGATGGAGGTTGCTGCCTGGGAAAAGGCTCACGAACTAGCAAAACGCTATAATATGTCTCTTGACCAAGATTATATAGAAGACAATCTTGACACCTACCGGGACTGGCTGCATGTACGCGCAACCTGCCCAACCTGCTTCGAACGATCACTGCAAACATCACGCCATACCTACACTTGCCACAACTGCGGTGCGACCTGGCGAGTCACCCGCAGCCGACTCTGCCGCCCATACAGACGACGAAAATAACTAGGTTACTAGCAGACTGCCCCAGACAATGAGTGAGTGAAAATTCCAAATCTCAAATCCCAAATTCCAAACATAATTATTGGTAATGCAAGAGCCATTTTTCTCTTTTTTAGAACTTTGGCATTGGAATTTGTTTGTCATTTGGAATTTGTGATTTGGACTTTTTACCTAACTAGCAAGAGGCCCTGAGCATTCACTCAGGACCTCAAGCATAAGATGTACCTATCTAGGCGCTTTTCTTGGTGCGGCGGCTAATGCGGCCACCGATGGCACCATACACGCGAGCGCGCTCGCGGCCGGCTTCACCAGCGGCAAACCCACCGGTTTTGCCATTTTTGCCACCTTTAGCACCAATTTTGGCGTAAAAGTCGCCACCATATTTTTTCTTGTTCGTTGCTGCTGCGGCCATGCCGCCTGCTTTTGTTCCAGCCATGATAACACCTCCCAGTGCTTAGCTTGATT